>CAYLVS010000072.1:0-7975 GCA_964387185.1 uncultured Oscillospiraceae bacterium
GCGCTGCTACATCGCGCAGAAGCGCAAGATCAGCGTCGGCGACAAAATGGCCGGGCGCCACGGAAACAAGGGTGTCATCTCCAGGATCCTTCCCGAGGAGGATATGCCGTTTCTCGAGGACGGAACACCACTGCAGGTCATGTTGAACCCCCTTGGTGTACCTTCCCGTATGAACATCGGACAGGTGCTGGAAACGCATCTGGGTCTGGCGGCAAAATATAAAGACTGGTACATTTCCACCCCTGTATTTGATGGAGCCAGCGAGCTGGCCATCATCGACCTACTGCGTGATTGTGGCTATCCGGAGAGTGGCAAGCTGATTCTCCGTGACGGTCGGACAGGCGAACCCTTCGATAATCCTGTAACAGTGGGTTATATGTATATGCTGAAGCTTCACCATCTGGTGGATGATAAGATTCATGCCAGAAGCACGGGCCCTTATTCTCTGGTTACGCAGCAGCCTTTGGGAGGAAAAGCCCAGTTTGGCGGACAGCGGTTCGGAGAGATGGAAGTTTGGGCTTTGGAAGCATATGGAGCGGCCTACACCCTGCAGGAAATATTAACGGTAAAATCCGACGACGTAGTTGGGCGGGTTAAGACCTATGAGGCAATCGTCAAGGGTGAGAACATTCCAGAACCGGGCATTCCCGAGTCCTTCAAGGTGCTGATTAAAGAAATGCAGAGCCTTGCGCTGGATGTGAAAGTACTCACGGAAGCCAATGAAGTCATTGAAATTCTGGAATCTCCCGAGTACGAGGATGTGACCGGAATGGAGATATTCAACGACATCGAAAACGTCGCTGCCGAAGAAGAATTCTTTAGTGAAGACTCCGGTTATAGTGAAGACGTAGGGAATGAAGAATTGTCGGATGACAGTGAAGACTTAGAGCTTCAAGAAGATTTCGATACTGATGAGGAAATCTTGTAGGAGGTAAATATGCAGGAACTGAACAATTTTGAAGCGCTTCGTATCAGTCTGGCATCTACGGAAAAGATCAGGAGCTGGTCACAAGGCGAAGTCAAAAAACCGGAAACAATCAACTACAGAACACTGAAACCGGAAAAAGAAGGTCTTTTCTGCGAAAAGATCTTTGGCCCTACGAAGGACTGGGAGTGTCACTGTGGTAAATATAAAAGGATCCGATTCAAGGGGATTATCTGCGATCGCTGCGGAGTAGAGGTCACCAAGGCGAAGGTCAGGAGAGAACGGATGGGCCATATCGAACTGGCCGCCCCCGTATCTCATATTTGGTACTTCAAAGGCATCCCCAGCAGGATGGGTCTGGTGTTGAACATCTCTCCAAGAAACCTGGAGAAGGTGCTTTATTTCGCTGCCTATATTGTGCTGGAACCGGGCGATACCGGTATGGTGTATAAAGAAATTCTTACAGAACAGCAGTACCGTCAGGCGAAGGAAGATTTCGGAAACACCTTCCGGGCGGTAATGGGAGCCGAAGCTATTCGGGAATTGCTGGCTAATATTGATTTGGATGAGCTTTCCAAGGAGCTGAGAGATGAACTGAAAGACAGTACGGGACAAAAGAGAATCCGCATTGTCAGGCGTTTAGAGGTCATCGAGGCTCTACGGATTTCCGGTAATAAGCCGGAGTGGATGATACTGGAAGTTATTCCCGTCATCCCCCCAGATCTGCGGCCTATGGTTCAATTGGACGGAGGACGGTTTGCGACGTCCGACTTAAACGATCTTTACAGAAGGGTCATCAACCGGAACAACCGGTTGAAGAGGCTGCTGGATCTCAGCGCTCCGGATATTATTGTAAGAAATGAAAAGCGCATGCTCCAGGAAGCGGTGGATGCGCTGATCGATAACGGCAGACGGGGAAGACCTGTCACAGGTCCGGGATCCAGGCCCTTGAAATCCCTTTCCGACATGCTGAAAGGCAAGCAGGGACGATTCCGCCAGAACCTGTTAGGTAAACGGGTAGACTACTCCGGTCGGTCTGTAATCGTTGTTGGTCCCGAGCTGAAGTTTTATCAGTGTGGATTGCCTAAGAAAATGGCTCTTGAGCTGTTCAAACCCTTCATTATGAAAATGCTGGTGCAGGATGGCTACGCTCACAACATTAAGAGCGCAAAGAGAATGGTCGAGAAAGTCAGACCGGAAGTCTGGGATGTGTTAGACGAAGTGATCAAAGAGCACCCTGTTTTACTGAACCGTGCTCCGACCTTGCATAGACTGGGAATTCAGGCCTTTGAACCCGTATTGGTAGAAGGAAAGGCTATAAAGCTTCACCCTCTGGTCTGTACTGCTTACAACGCAGACTTCGACGGTGACCAGATGGCTGTTCACGTGCCCCTGTCCGTAGAGGCGCAGGCAGAAGCCAGATTCCTGATGCTGTCGGTCAACAATATTTTGGCGCCCAAGGACGGGAGCCCGATCACTACCCCTACCCAGGACATGGTTTTAGGAAGCTATTATCTCACGCATCCCGGGGCAGAAGAGAGAAACACTCCTGCTGAAAAGGGTGATGGAAAGATATTCGCGGACTTTGATGAAATGCTGATGGCATACCGCAACGGTGTAGTAGGTCTCCATGCAAAGGTAAAGGTTCGTAAGAAAATCGATTCTCAGGACAGAGGCAAACTTGTGGAATCCACGGTGGGTAGGTTTATCTTCAATGAAAATATCCCTCAGGAGCTGGGTTACGTGGACAGAACAATGGATCCCTACTCTCTGGAGGTCGACTTCCTCTGTGACAAGAAGAAGATGGGCCAGATCGTCGACCGCTGTTACCGGAATTTTGGAAACACAGCTACCGCAAACATACTGGATCACATAAAGGATATGGGATTCCATTATTCTACAATGTCAGCCATCACGATCAGTGTATCGGATATGGAGATTCCGGAAGCAAAGGCCGGGATTATTGCGAAGGCCAACGAGAGCGTAGACAAATACGAAGCGGCTTACCGGAAAGGACTTATGTCCGATTCCGAAAGATATGATAGAGTCCTAAAGACATGGAGCAAGGCGACTGACGATGTAGCCAATGCTTTGATGGACTCTCTCAGCACCTTGAACAACCTCTATGTGATGGCACATTCGGGAGCCAGAGGAAGCAAGAAGCAGATCCAACAGATTTCCGGTATGCGTGGTCTGATGGCCAATGCCTCCGGGTATACCATTGAGATCCCCATCACCTCGAACTTCCGTGAAGGTTTGTCCGTACTGGAGTATTTCACCTCAACCAACGGTGCAAGAAAGGGCCTTGCCGACACGGCTCTCCGTACGGCTGACTCCGGTTATCTCACCAGAAGGCTGGTAGACGTGAGCCATAATGTTATCGTCAGAGAGATGGACTGCGGCACAAACGAGGGCATCGAGGTTCGCGCTTTCACTGATGGAAAAGAGATCATTGAAGCTCTGAAACGGCGTATCATTGGCAGGACCGCATTGATGGACATTCAAGACAGCAAGGGTCAGGTTATCGTGGAAGCAGGACAGGAAATCCTTGAGAAACATGCAGACGAAATCGATGCCGCGGGTATTGAGTCCGTAGCCATCCGTTCCGTTATGACCTGCAAGAGTAAATACGGGATCTGCGGAACCTGCTACGGTCGGAATCTTGCTACGGGAGAACCCGTGAACATCGGCGAAGCGGTAGGGATCACAGCAGCACAATCCATTGGTGAACCGGGAACGCAGCTAACCATGCGTACCTTCCATACAGGCGGTGTTGCCGGTAGCGATATCACCCAGGGTCTACCCAGAGTCGAGGAACTCTTTGAGGCCAGGAAGCCCAAAGGTTTAGCTGAAATCTGTGAGGCTGATGGTACCGTGGTATCCATCGAAACAAGAAAAGACAATAAAATCGAAGTGAAAGTTCGCGGTGAGGAAGAGAAGGACTACGTAGTTCCCTACGGATCCAGGCTCAGAGTATCCAAGGGCGATTTCATATTGACCGGAGAAGCCATCACGCAAGGACCTTTGAATCCTCACGATATTTTGAGACTCAACGGCGTTGAAGGGGTTTATCAATACCTTCTCAAGGAAGTGCAGAGAGTTTATCAGAATCAAGGTGTAGATATCAACGATAAGCACATTGAGGTCATTCTCAGCCAGATGTTGTCCAAGTACAAGATTGATGAGGCCGGCGACACAGACCTGCTGCCGGGCGGACTGTACAGCATGTCTGAACTTGAAGAGGCAAATGGGAGAGTTGCGGAAACAGAAGGCAGCGAGACTGCTAAAGCGAAGAGGGTACTCCTGGGAATTACAAAGGCTTCCCTGGCAACCAACTCTTTCCTCTCGGCTGCATCCTTCCAGGAAACGACCAGAGTTTTGACGGACGCTGCAATCAAAGGAAAGACAGACTATTTGCTGGGACTCAAGGAAAACGTCATCATCGGAAAGCTCATCCCTGCGGGAACGGGCATGAAGAGATACAAGGATATTAATCTGGATTACGGAGTCAACACGGAATATATGGAGTCCTTTAATCTCCTGCAGGAAGATGAAGATATAGAAGAAGAAATAGAATCCGAGACCTCCGTCAAGGAGCTTGCCCAGGGAGACATTTCAGCTCTGTTCCAGTCTGTAGCGGATATGGATGAGATCCTGTAAGATAAAAAGATTGACAATAATGAGCCGGCGGTGATATACTAAACGCCGGCTCAATTAAAATGTAGTGTTCAAAGGATTTGAACCCTTTACAACAGAGGTTTAAATAAAGCACAGTATGCTGTGTAGAGATTTCCCTACAACAGGGCAAAGTAATCTTTACAGCAAGAAAGGAGATAATACAGAATGCCAACCATTAACCAACTGGTAAGAGAAGGAAGGACAAGATCCGTAAAGAAGTCCCAATCACCTGCACTGTTGAAAGGTCTCAATACCATCAGAAGAAAATCCACTGAAATTGAGGCTCCGCAGAAGAGAGGCGTGTGTACTTCCGTTAAGACTGTCACTCCGAAAAAGCCGAATTCAGCTCTTAGAAAAGTAGCCAGAGTCCGTCTCACCAATGGTATCGAAGTCACCGCATACATCCCCGGCATCGGCCACAACCTGCAGGAACATAGCGTTGTGCTGATTAGAGGCGGCAGAGTCAAGGACTTGCCCGGTGTCAGATATCATATTGTCAGAGGTACACTGGATACAGCAGGTGTGGCGAACAGAGGCCAGGCCCGTTCCAAATACGGAGCCAAGAGAGCAAAGAAAAAGTAATAACGGGAAAGTATGCAACAGTAGAATTCTGCAAATCAGAGATTTGCGAATTCCTTGCACCAGTCCAAAAGAGCAAAGAAAAAGTAAATTGGAAATAATACAAGGTAAGTTTCGTAGGTAAAATCAGCGAATGTGCCCTTAATTAATATATTGAGCGGCGCCGCGGCCTTCTTTGGAAGGTCGAGTACCAAACGAGTATGCCTTAAGCGCAAACAAGGAGGGAAGAGAAGTGCCAAGAAAAGGTAATATACCTAAAAGAGAAGTACTTCCCGATCCGGTCTATGGTAGTGTTGTTGTGGCAAAGCTCATCAACAGCATCATGCTTGACGGGAAGAAGGGAGTTGCGCAAGCCATCGTTTACGATGCGTTTGACAAAATAAAGGGAACCACCGGGGAAGAACCGTTGGAGATTTTCCAGAAGGCAATCAATAACATTATGCCTGTATTAGAAGTAAAGGCAAGACGTGTCGGCGGTGCCAACTATCAGGTTCCAATAGAAGTCAGAGCGGAAAGACGTCAGACCCTGGGCTTGAGATGGTTGACAAAATACACCAAGGCCAGAGGCGAGCGGACTATGTCCGAGAGGCTTGCTAAGGAAATCATGGATGCTGCCAATGGTGTCGGTGCATCTGTGAAGAAGAAAGAAGATACCCACAAAATGGCAGATGCTAATAAGGCTTTTGCACATTACAGATGGTAAGAAGCGATAAAAACAACAGAGAATTGTTGTAGAAAGGAGTTAAGATATGCCTAGACAATTTCCGTTGGAAAGAACAAGAAATATTGGTATCATGGCGCATATTGACGCCGGAAAGACGACCACCACGGAACGCATCCTTTTTTATACAGGCAAGACCCACAAGATGGGAGAGACCCATGAAGGCGCAGCTACGATGGACTGGATGGAGCAGGAGCAGGAGAGAGGCATCACTATAACTTCTGCTGCAACAACGGCCCAATGGAAGGATACCAGGATAAACATTATAGATACGCCCGGACACGTTGATTTTACCGTTGAGGTAGAAAGATCTCTTCGTGTTCTCGATGGGGCGGTAACTGTCATGTGTGCCAAAGGAGGAGTAGAGCCTCAGTCGGAAACCGTTTGGAGACAAGCAGAGAAGTACCACGTGCCCAGAATGATTTTCATCAACAAGATGGATATCATCGGAGCCGACTTTCTTCGCGTAGTAAACATGGTCAAGGACAGGCTTAAGGCAAATGCCGTACCCATTCAACTTCCCATCGGAAGTGAAGATAAGTTCGTCGGCATGATTGACCTGGTAGAAATGAATGCAGAAATCTATATGGATGACCTGGGAAAGGACATTCAGATCACTGAAATCCCTGCTGAGCTTTTGGCTGAAGCTGAGAAATACAGATTTGCTTTGATCGAGGCCGTTGCAGAAGCAGACGAAGAAGTGTTGACCAAGTACTTGGAAGGGGAGGAACTCTCAAAGCAAGAGATTAAAGAGGGAATTCGAAAGATGACCCTGGCAGGAACCATGGTTCCTGTAATATGTGGGTCCTCCTATAAAAATAAGGGTGTTCAGCCTTTGCTGGATGCAGTGGTAGACTATATGCCGTCTCCTGTAGATATTCCTCCCATTAAAGGAATGCTTCCCGGAACGGAAAAGGAAGCTGAGAGAATCTCAAGCGATGAAGAACCCTTCTCAGCCCTTGCATTTAAGATTATGACGGATCCCTTTGTAGGGAAGTTAGCTTTTTTCAGAGTGTACTCAGGAAGCTTGGAATCCGGCTCCTACGTCTTTAATTCCATTAAGGGAAAAAAGGAACGTGTGGGCAGAATTCTGCAGATGCATGCAAATCACAGAGCAGAAGTGGACTATGTTTACTCCGGGGATATTGCTGCCGCTGTAGGATTGAAAAACACCACTACGGGAGATACTCTCTGTGATGAAAAGTATCCTATTATCTTGGAGTCCATGGAATTCCCGGACCCTGTCATAGAGATTGCCATCGAGCCTAAGACCAAGGCGGGGCAGGATAAGATGGGTGTTGCGTTGATGAAGCTGGCGGAGGAGGATCCTACATTCCGGGCTTACACCAACCCAGACACCGGACAAACGATTATTGCAGGTATGGGTGAACTCCATTTGGAGATCATCGTTGACCGCCTTCTGCGCGAATTCAAAGTAGAGGCTAACGTAGGGAAACCCCAGGTATCCTATAAGGAGACCTTATCGGCGCCTGCAGATGTGGATTACAAGTACGCCAAGCAGTCCGGCGGACGCGGCCAATACGGCCATGTCAAGATTCGGGTGACACCCAGAGAACCCGGCGCCGGCTACGAGTTTAAGAGCACTGTCGTCGGAGGAGCGGTTCCCAAAGAATATATCAACAAGATTGACGAGGGGATTCGCGAAGCCATGCTGTCCGGTCCTTTGGCCGGCTATCAGGTAGTGGATGTGGGCGTAGACCTGTATGACGGCTCGTATCACGAGGTGGACTCCTCGGAGATGGCCTTTAAGATCGCCGCTTCCATGGCTTTCCGGGAAGCTGCCAAAAAGGCAAAACCTGTGTTGCTTGAACCAATTTTCAAAGTGGAGGTCACTGCGCCGGAAGAATACATGGGTGACATCATCGGTGATGTGAGTTCACGGAGAGGTCGCATTGAAGGGACGGACATGCGATTGGGAGCGGTCAATATTAGAGGATTTGTACCCCTTTCTGAAATGTTCGGCTATGCCACTGACCTTCGTTCAAAAACACAGGGCCGCGGAGTATACGTTATGCAATTTGATCACTTTGAAAAACTGCCTGAGAATTTAT
>CAYLVS010000073.1:0-7919 GCA_964387185.1 uncultured Oscillospiraceae bacterium
TTTTCTGCGCGTAACGCCACCGTCTGGGTTATGGTTCCTGTACCGGAATACAGATCAAATACAACCTTGCCGTTTAGGTGCGGAATCAAAGATAGCGCCTCCGTATAGAGCCTCTCCACAGCCGGCACATTTGTTTGAAAAAAGGAGAAGGCACTGACTCGAAACGTAAGACCCAGCAATACTTCATTGTAATACGCTCTGCCCTGTAAAATATTTAGCTTATCGCAGGCCACCGAATCGGAAAGACTGTCGTTTTCTGTGTGTAGTATTCCAACCACTTTATGATTAAGGTTCAAGCCTTCTATAAGGGAAACATAGGCGAGACCGTCAAAGGACATCTGCGTACTGGTAACCATATTGATCAGCAATTCACCTGTATGTTCTCCTTTTCGAAGAATCAGATGTCGGAGCAGCCCTTTGTGGCTCTTTTTGTGGTAGAAGGGGTATTCCTGCTCTTTGCAGAATGTAAGGGTTGCTTCTAATATCAGGTTGAAATCCGGATCCACTAACTGACATTGTTCGGTTGTGACAATGGACATGTAGCGCCCCTGCTTATGGAGGCCAAGGGTCATTTCTCCGTCCTTTACCTCATCCCCAAAGGTGTACTCCATCTTATTGCGATAAGAATAGCGCGTTGGACTTCCTTCGATACCCCAAAAACGATCGAAGGTCACCAAATTATCTTTAAAGTGGCGGAGGACCTCCTTTGCCTTTAACTGCAGTTGTTCCTCATAGGGGATGCCTTGGTAGATACAGCCTCCGCAGTCAGCCCGGTGTTTGCATAAGTCCAATAGATATACTCCTTTCGGTTCTCTTACTTTCTTAACAAAGCCAATTTACTAAGATCGTAAGGAGTCTCCTGATAAACGTAGTTGAGCCAGTTGGCAAAGAAGAGATTGGCGTGCCCTCTCCAGCGGACCAGAATTTTCTTTGACGGATCGTCGTTTTCAAAGTAATTTACAGGAACAGTGATATCGAGCCCCTTTTTCACATCTCTCTCATATTCCAGTCTCAGTGTTTCACTGTCGTATTCGGCATGACCCTGAACAAAGATCCTTCGTTTATCCCTCGTTGCAATGATATGAGGCCCTGCAATCTTTGATTCTGCCAGGATTTTCAGTTCAGGAAAGTCCAGGATATCCTCTTTCATTACCTGGGTGTGCCTACTGTGAGGTGCGTAGAACACTTCATCAAAACCTCTCATTAGCTCAGATTTCTTATCTTTCAGCTTATGCGGATAGACGCCAAATAATTTCTCAGGCAGCACGTATTTATCGATTCCGTAATGATAGTAAAGGCCGGCCTGAGCTCCCCAGCAGATGTGCAGAACACTGAAGACATTATCTTTGCTGTACTCCATAATCTCCGAAAGCTCTTTCCAATAATCCACCTCTTCATATGGCAAAAACTCCACAGGTGCACCGGTGATAATCATGCCGTCAAAGCGGTGATTTTTAATCTCTTCGAAGGTGTTATAGAAGTTTTCCAAGTGTTCTATTTTCGTGTTTTTTGACGCATGTGAATCCATCGTCAAAAGCTTCAGGTTCACCTGCAGAGGTGTATTTGCCAGGAGGCGAATCAGCTGTGTTTCTGTAATCTCCTTTGTCGGCATCAAGTTGACAATGGCTATTTCCAGAGGACGGATGTCCTGCATCTGTGCCCGCACCTGGTTCATTACAAATACATTTTCTTCTTTTAATATCTTAAATGCAGGTAATCCTTTAGGAACAATAATTGGCATCTATCTTCACTCCTTTTTCTATCGTTTGATAGGTCTAATTACAACACAATCTAGCTTACCTAAACCTATTTCCTATTTCGACCACAGTGACGGACCTGTGGCTGGCTATTTAGAATTTGCCGTATTTCTTGTAGAATTCTTTTTTGTAATCCCTGAATCTGTCCTCCTCGATAGACTTTCGGATTTTTTCCATCAAATTGACCAGGAAGTACAAATTGTGATTGGTCAGTAGCATGGAGGAAAGGATCTCATTTGCTTTGAACAGATGACGTAGATACGCTTTTGAGTAGTTTCTGCACGTGTAGCAGTCGCATTCCGGATCCAAAGTCGAGAAATCCCTCTCATACTTTGCATTTTTAATCGTAACCCGTCCGTGGGATGTCATTGCCATACCGTTTCTCGCAATTCGGGTAGGCAGCACGCAATCGAACATATCGATTCCCCGTTCCACTCCTTCGAACAGACAGTCCGGGCTTCCCACACCCATCAAATACCTGGCCTTATCTTTGGGGAGATAGTCGACGCAGTGGTCCATGACTTCATACATGATTTCCTTGGGTTCACCGACAGAAAGGCCGCCGACGGCATAACCGGGAAGATCCATCTCCACTATTTCTTCCGCGCTTTGCCTGCGGAGGTCGGGATACATTCCCCCCTGCATGATGCCGAAGAGAGATTGCATTTCCGTATTTTTATGTGCCTCCTTACAGCGGGCCAACCATCTTGTAGTCCTTTCCAGGGACTGCTTCACATAGGCTCTGTCAGCAGGATAAGGTGCGCATTCATCAAAGGCCATTATAATATCCGAGCCTAAAGCGTTCTGTACCTCCATGGACTTTTCCGGTGTAAACATATGGGTTGATCCATCTATATGAGAACGGAAGGTTACTCCCTCTTCCGTTATTTTTCGCAGATCTCCCAGGCTAAAAACCTGAAAACCGCCACTGTCTGTGAGGATGGCCCTGTCCCAATTCATAAACTTATGCAAGCCGCCTGCTTGGCGGACGATCTCATGACCGGGTCTCAAATAGAGGTGATAGGTATTGGATAGAATGATGGAAGCGCCCAATTCCTTCACGTCTTCCGGTCGCATGGCCTTCACTGTAGCTGCGGTGCCTACAGGCATAAACACAGGTGTTTCAATGGTGCCATGAGGTGTTTTCAGTTGCCCTCTTCGAGCTTTTGTATCTTTACATACTTTTTTTAATTCAAATGTTACTGCGTTCATTGCTATCCTTTCACGTTCAACAAGCTACACTTTATAATAACAGCATGGCGTCACCATAGCTGAAAAACCGGTACTTTTCCTTTACTGCCGTTTCGTATGCTTTCAAGATTTTTTGCCGGTCGTAAAAAGCGGACACCAGCATCATCAATGTGGACTTGGGAAGATGAAAATTGGTAACCTGGCAGTCGATGACGCGGAATGAGTAGCCCGGATAGATGAAGATATCCGTATCTCCATGGCCTGACTTTACTGTACCATCCGTATCCGCAGCGCTTTCTAAAGTCCTGGTGGATGTGGTCCCCACAGAAATGATTCTCCCTCCCGATGCCTTCGTTTTATTTATAATATCGGCTGTCCCTTGGTCGATCCAATATTCTTCAAAGTGCATTTCGTGTTCTTCTATGTTCTCGCATTTCACCGGTCTAAATGTTCCTATACCCACGTGCAGAGTTACGTATGCCAATTGAATACCTTTGGCCCTTACTTGAGAAAGAAGTTCATCGGTAAAGTGCAACCCTGCTGTGGGAGCCGCTACAGAACCCTCTGTCTTGCAGTAAACGGTTTGGTATCTCTCTTTGTCCCTTTCTCCGCTTTCCCGTTGAATATAAGGGGGTAAAGGCATTTTCCCCACTTGGTCCAGTATATCTGAAAAGATTCCATTATACCCAAATTCAACGATTCGCGTACCACCCTCACCGTAATCCAGAATCTCCGCGTACAAAAGTGGATCTTCTGAGAAATTAACTCTCTCCCCGGGCTTTAGCCTCCTACCGGGGCGCACCATGGTCTCCCAGATATCCCCCTGCTTGCGTTTTGTGAGCAGGAACTCCACTTCAATTCCCGTTGCCTCCTTCGTGCCCATGAGCCTTGCGGGAAGTACTTTGGAGTTGTTCATCACGAGACAGTCACCGGGGGAAAGATAGTCTAATATATCGAAGAAGTGCTTGTGTTCTATGATTCCATTCTCCCTGTGGATTACCATCAGCCGAGAGTTTTCTCTCTTCTCAGCCGGGTACTGTGCAACGAGTTCCCCAGGCAGTTCATAATCAAATTCATCTATGTGCATCAATTGACCTCAATATTCGTAAAGTAATAATCCAGTATGTCCATATAATCCATCCCTTGCTTCGCCATCTCAATGGCTCCATCCTGCGACATTCCCACGCCATGTCCGTAGCCTTTGCCCGTCAAGACCAATGTGCTTCCAACGGTGGTATTACTGTCATCGAAGATGCCCGGCTCCTTTACCGGAACATCGATCTTTACCGTCCCGGTTCCCTTTGTTACCGATAAAGAGGCTACTTCTATTGCTTGTGCTCTGTCTTTGCCCGATAAGACATGGATGGTGTCCGGATCTGTCAGGATTTTCGTGCCATGAGCAGAAAGCAGAGTCAGCTTCGAACCGCTGCCTGACGGCAGACTCCCCTCATAGGTATCGCCAATAGTGAAATGTCTGGAACGCACCAATGAACTGCCCAGAATCGCACGAATCTTTGACTTTGTCAGCTCAACTTGCCCCTTGTCCCCATGAATAACAAGAGAAGAAACCGCTCCCGACCCGTCACGTCCTCCAATCCCAACGGACTTCACAGTTCCCGGATCCAGCTGCGCCTGAATCAGCTTTTGCTGCAACGTATCAAAGTTTATAGTAGCCTGCCATGGGTATTCCGGACTGTAATCATCAGGGACTCCTCTCAAGTATGGCGTCCGGGTGGACCATTCATCCTCGGAATTTTGAGTATGGCCGCCACTGTTCTTATGATAGTAGATCTCAGCAGGTTCACCCTGGTAGCGGATGATCTTTCCATCGGTTTCATCCACAGCTCTCGAGGTGCTTTCATACTCTTCCTTACATCCTCCATAAACCTGGCAATGGGTAGTCATACATAGATCAAATCCATCCTCATAGTGACGATCTCTGCTCACTACGGTAAATGTTCTGGCTGCAATGGCTTGGGCCTTTAAAGCTTCCAAAGGATTGCCTTGGCCCATTTCCCTGTGGATCACTCCATATAAATACTCGTTCATCGTGAGATAATTTATTACGGTCAATGTATTGTTTTTTACCTTTAACAGCATTCCTCCGCGATACTTTTGGCCGTCAACAGATAGAATACATTGGTCTGCGTCCCCATACGGCATGAGACAACCATTCGTGCCAATATCTGCAGATATCAACACCCCGGCGCTATCCCGGAGCTCCACATGCCCATCTTGGACGGAAGCGACCAGCTCCTGATATCCGGGAAGCGGAAGAGTCTCCATGAAGCCCCTCTCTGAGACCCAACCTAAGATAAATCCATCAGGGGAGAGAATGCTCTGAGAAACAACATTACGCCCATATTTCAGACCTATATTTACATAATCGGAAGGTTCTGCCGCATCTGCATGAATCGAATGCAGGGCTGTTAACAGCAAGACTGCGGTTAACAGCACTCCCCGCTTTATACCTGTAAGCAATCGGCTCCTAGTCAATTTGTCACCTCATTTTCTGAACTCAGACCATCTCTAGTCATCTAATGTCAATTGCCGGTCTCCCGGAGTCGCAAGACCCAAATGGTGGTAAGCTTCTTCCGAGACCATTCTACCCTTTTGTGTACGATGGAGGAACCCTGCCTGTATCAAGTATGGTTCGTATACATCCTCAATAGTGACGCGTTCCTCTCCAATGGAGGCGGCGATAGTATCGATACCCACAGGACCACCTTGAAATCGCTGTATTATAATAGATAGGATTTCCCGATCGAGACTCTCTAGACCCCTTTTATCGATTCCCAAAGCTTTCAGAGTTTTGTCCGTAATTTCTGTGTCGATTGCACCTGTACCTTTGACTTGACTGAAATCTCTCACCCGCTTCAATAACCGATTGGCCACCCTGGGTGTCCCTCTGGATCGCATTGCCAGCTCCATCAAGGACGGTTCATCAATGGAGATTTTTAAAATATCTGCTGATCTGCGAATTATTTCCGCTAGCTCCTCAGGTGTATACATCTCAAACTTGCTGACCACACCAAAGCGATCTCGCAAGGGAGCAGAAAGGCTTCCGGCGCGGGTCGTTGCTCCGATGAGTGTAAAACGAGCCAAATCTAATCGGATGGATCTCGCTGAAGGACCTTTCCCGATGATGATGTCAAGCGCATAATCTTCCATGGCGGAATATAGAACTTCCTCCACAGAGCGATTCAGTCGGTGTATCTCATCGATGAATAAAACATCGTTTTCATTGAGATTCGTCAGTATCGCTGCAAGATCTCCCGCCCTTTCAATAGCCGGCCCGGAAGTGATTCGAAGCTCAACTCCCAACTCGTTGGCAATGATTCCTGCCAGGGTGGTCTTACCAAGGCCCGGAGGTCCGTAAAAGAGCACATGATCCAGCGGTTCCTTGCGCATTTTAGTTGCTTGGATGTAGATCTTAAGATTATCCGTAACACCCTTTTGCCCAATATATTCATTGAAATGTTTCGGTCGCAGAGTTAATTCCAGCTCTTCTTCTTCATGTTTCAGTCTCGTCTCTACAACCCTGTCTTCATACTCCATTCATTCTCTCCTATTTCCTCTGGGTACTTCGTAATGCCAGACGAATGTACTCTTCCGTCGTTAGTTCCTCCCCTTCAACTGCTCCAATTGCACTGACTGCTTCGCTGCGGCTGTAGCCAAGGCCAATGAGTGCATTGATCGCTTCCGTCCTTCCGCTGTCCGACGTTGCCTGTTCCGTCAGATCTGCCAATGGCCCCGGAGCGCTGATTTTGTCTTTCAGTTCCAACACGATGCGCTGAGCCGTCTTTTTACCCACCCCAACAGCCTTTGTCAGTGTATTTGCATCCTCAAAGACAATCGCTTTTTTCACCTGGTCTACAGGAATAGAGGACAGGATGGACAGGGCAGCCTTGGCCCCAACTCCGTTTACCGTGCGCAGCTGCAGAAAAAGGCTTAGGGAGTCATTATCGTGAAAACCGTAGAGGCTCATATCGTCTTCTCTAACAACCATCACGGTATAAATGATTACCGAATCCTTCCCTTTTTCATTGTAAAGGGGTGAATTGTCCGGTACAAACACTTTATAGCCTACGCCTGCGGTTTCCACCACAATACCTCCGTCAAAGTTCATGGTGATTATTCCTCGCAAATAGTGAATCATCGCTTCGCTCCTCTGCTATTTTCTTTCATTAAATGTTGCTACCGTTTTTGCGCATACGCATGAGGTAGCCTGATGAATGACCGTGACAAATGGCTGCAGCCAGGGCGTCCGCCGTATCGTCCTGCTTCGGAATCTCAGATAGTTTCAGGATAGTCTTCACCATAATCTGTACTTGTGACTTTTCTGCTCTCCCGTATCCTATCAACCCCTGCTTGATCTGCAGCGGTGTATATTCATAAATATCCAGCCCGGAGTTGGCACAGGCCAATATGGCTACACCTCTTGCCTGGCCTACCATAAGGGCTGTCTTAGTATTTTTATTAAAGAACAATTCTTCAATGGCTACCACTTCAGGCTGAAATTCATCGATGATTTCCATGAGTCTGCAGTATATATGCTTTAAGCGGTCGGGCATGTCCATATCCTTATGGGTAGTCACAGCACCATAACCGCATGCAGTAAAGTGGTTGCCCACCATGTCTACAACGCCGTAACCTAATATTGCATAACCCGGGTCTATGCCCATAATTCTCATATTTTTCTCCTGATAAACTCTGATGATGAATGAAGACATTATAACATAATAACCTTTTCTATCCAAGTTACCTATGGTATAATATCCACAAAATCAATGGATGATGTTGTGGATATCATACATTGAGTGCCCTGCGATTATTTCGACAGACGAACCTTATTCTTTTACATTGCATCAATGCTGTAGTACATGGAGGAGATCATGAGATACACAAGACAGAATAAAATATTGGACATTGTCAACTCTCATGAAGTTGAGACGCAGGACATGCTGGTCG
>CAYLVS010000074.1:0-357 GCA_964387185.1 uncultured Oscillospiraceae bacterium
AATTCAGGCATTTGATTGCTATGCAACGCACAATCCTGCTTTTTATAGTATAGATATAGCATGACAAGCGACAGAAAAGGTGGTTCATAATGCAAAGTTACAATCCCACATACAATGACAAACTTTTGGAGGCATGGGGAAAATTTATTAATAATGAGTCCTTTGATTACAGTTTTATCCGGCCCGAGATATATGAGTCCTGGATCCGTTCCCGTTCTTACTTGGTGGATCCGTACAATTCCAAAACTGCTCTTCTCCCGCCTGAGGATTTGAAGAAAAGAATAGAGGATAATAAGTTTTTAATAGAAATTACCCGGCCGTACATGGAAAAGCTATACTCCGTAGTCAAGGGCTCCG
>CAYLVS010000074.1:378-7918 GCA_964387185.1 uncultured Oscillospiraceae bacterium
TATTATGTTGATCGAAAAAGACGGCTATATCCTGGATTTGATTGGTGATCAGAACATGATTGAACGGGGGAGTTCTTACTCTAAGCTGGTAATAGGAGCAAACCGCAGCGAACAGTATGCCGGCACCAACGCCATCGGCACCGGCCTGGTATTGAAAAAACCCTTTCAGATGTGGGGTGGGGAGCACTACGTCAAGCCGCACAAGGACTACAGCTGTAGCAGCGCACCCATCTTTAATATGGAAGGAGAGCTTTTGGGCTGCCTGAATATAACCGGTATAGCCAAAGAGGTCCATCTCCATACCCTTGGAATGGTCATGAGCGCCGTGGATGGCATTTCCAACGAATTGAGGCGGAAAATGGCTTACATGGAGCTGGAAAAGGTGAGCAACCAAAGAAACCGCATCATTGAAACCATGACCTCCGGCTTAATGCTACTGAATAGGGATAATGAGATCACGCAGGTCAACTCCAAAGTGCTCGCTATGCTCAATCTGAAAAACAAGCAGATCATCGGCAAAAACCTTTTTGAGTTCATCCGGTTTGATGAGTCTGATCATGATAAGACAGGCTTGTTGCGAAACGAAGTCTATAACAAGGAGATTAATGTATATCCCGCGGATTCCACATCGCCCCCGATGAAGTTCAACATGAGCCTGGACTTTCTCTATGACAGCCAGGGCCTTCAAGAGGGTATGGTGCTTCGCTTCAATGAGACGAAAAGAATCAACCGGTTGGTCAATCATATCAGCGGATACAAGCCCAGCTATACCTTTGACTCCATTATAGGTTCATCTACCGCTACTACAAATATGATTTATGAATGTAAAAAAGCTGCGGGCAGCAGTTCAAATATCCTCATCCTGGGCGAAAGCGGAACAGGTAAGGAACTGGTGGCGCAATCCATTCACAATGCCAGCAGGTATTCTTCCGGTCCCTTTGTTGCGATCAACTGTGGCGCTTTGCCAAAAGGGCTGGTGGAAAGCGAGTTGTTCGGTTATGAGCGGGGAGCTTTTACCGGAGCCAACAAAGACGGGCACCCTGGTAAGTTTGAGTTGGCTGATGGTGGCACGCTCTTTCTGGATGAAATAGGTGAGATGCCTCTGGACGTTCAAGTCACTCTGCTTCGGGTTCTGGAAACCCGAGAGGTCGTAAGAATCGGTGGAAAGTATCCAAAGTCCATCGACGTAAGGATCATTGCTGCGACCAACAAAGATCTCAGAGAGGCAGTGGAGGACAAGACTTTCCGGGACGACCTATACTACCGTCTCAATGTTCTGGCAATCAGAATCCCACCCCTTCGGGAACGAGAAGATGACATCAGGGAGCTGACGGATTATTTCGTGAAGGGATTCAGCTCAAAAGGCATTGAATATTCTGTGGATCCAAGGGTTTATGACATACTTATGAGATATGCGTGGCCGGGAAATATTCGCGAACTGGAGAATACCATTGAACGTGCTGTCAACGTCACAGACCACAACCTGATTCTTCCCGAGCATTTGCCGGCTCATATCCTTCAGAGCTTTTCCGTTCAAGACTCTGAAAAGGAAGCTACCCCGGATCACGAGACAGTTCCTTCAACTCTCAATATAGAGTCTGCCGAATACAGCCTGGTAGTTTCCAGTCTGGAGAAAAGCCGGGGTAATGTAAAAAAGGCAGCAGAGCTGCTAGGCATCAGCCGGAGAACCATGTACCGAAAAATGGAGAAATACAGCATCGACTACAACGAGTTTAGATAAACCAACCGGAGGGACAGACCCCGCGGCTGTTTTTGCAGCCGCGGGGTCTGTCCCTCCGGTTGCTAAGGATGAATTTTGGGATATTGTTGCACTGCGTGGAAAATTCATTATATAATGGACACAATATTTTGGGGGTACACATGAACAAGCTGAAAGAGTTATTTACAGATTGGCGATACCTGAAGTTCTCCTTTTACATTGCTTTCACGGCAGGACTTCTATATATATTGTATTTCCTCATCAAAAACTTCAACAGCGTGTTGACAACGGTCCTCGGTGTTCTGGGAGAAGTTTTTGCGGCCCTCTCACCCTTTTTTATCGGTCTTGTTCTGGCTTACCTGCTCAGCCCCCTGGTAGAAATCGTAGACAAGCGAATCATGAGCAAACTCTTTTTCAGACTTCCGAAAAGCCAGAAAAAGGCAGAAAAACAACTGCAGTTAAGAAAAACATTCAGCATCCTTCTCACATACTTGTTAATTATATTTATAGTTTTATTTCTGATATATGCCTTTGCCTTCCTCATTGTGGGACAGCTGGTTTTCTCCGGCCTCACCAACGTATTGGAGAGCATTATCGTATATTTCTCCCATTACGAGGAAGTTTTCCGAAACTTCATTGAATCCCTGCCGGACAGCGGCCTGGAGGCTCGCTTTGAAGTCCTGATCAATGACATCGCCGAATGGATCTCGAAAAATTTCAGCGGAGAGGCTGTTCTGCGTTTCATCGCCGGTATTGGAGGAAGCCTGGTCAATATCGTACTGGGAATGGTAGTGTCCATTTACTTGATTAAAGACAAAGACTTTTTCAAGCGTCTTTGGCGCAAGACACTTCATGTCCTGTTCCCCATGAAGCACGGAGCAAGGATCAACGACGTCCTGAACGACATGGATATGGTCTTCTCGAAATTCCTTCGCGGCCAACTGTTGGATGCTTTGATCGTAGCGATAATAACCTCTATTGTTTTAACGATAATCAGGCTGGACTTCGCAGTGCTTCTTGGTTGCTTTGCAGGTATCACGAATATAATCCCTTATTTCGGACCGGTCTTTGGAGCCATCCCCGCCGTCATCGTAGCCCTATTCACCGGCGGGTTTTCCAAAGCGCTTATAACGTTAATTGCTTTTGTTATCATTCAGCAGATCGACGGAAACCTGATTTACCCCAAAGTCGTAGGCTCTAGCACGGGTCTTCATCCCGTATTTGTTCTGTTGGCTGTAACCTTCGGCGGCTATTTCTGGGGTCTTTTGGGTATGGTACTGGCCGTGCCGGTTGTAGCCTTCATCAAGCTCTTCATCCTGCACAAGGCAGGAGAACTGGAATAGTGGTGGCAGGGGGACGTTTCGTTTGGTGGCAGAGGTGGCAGAGGGACGTTTCGTTTGCCACCCCCAAGCCAGAAGGTGGCAAACGAAACGTCCCCCTGCCACTACTAAGATCTACAGGGTAATCGTGGTACCACTTCTGCCCTCCATCGCTTCCACTGCTTTGTACAAAGATGCGATGACAGCCTTCTTTCCTGGATTTTTCTTTGCAAACTTCACTGCAGCCTGGACCTTTGGAAGCATGCTTCCCGCTGCAAAGTGCCCTTCTGCTATGTATTGTTCGGCCTCTGCCACCGTAATGAAACCCAGCTCCTGCTGATTTGATTTATTGTAATGGATGGCTGCCTTATCAACTTCTGTGAGAATCAACAGTGCATCCGCTTCTACTTGCTCTGCAAGTAGCTCCGCTGCAAAATCCTTGTCAATGACAGCAGCTACACCTTCCAGAGAGCCGTCCGGCAATTCGACTACCGGAACACCGCCTCCGCCGGCAGCGATGACGATAGTGGAATCCCAGAGCCGTTTGACCGTATTGATCTCTACGATCCTCTGCGGTATCGGCGAAGCTACCACACGGCGCCAGCCTCTTCCGGCATCTTCTTTCATCACATATCCTTTTTCATCCATAAGCGCCTTGGCCTCTTCTTCTGCGTAAAAGGAGCCGATGGGTTTGGTGGGATTTTGAAAGCCGGGGTCATCCCCACCTACTACCACCTGCGTAATAAGAGTTACTACAGGAATATCTAATTCCTTTTTATTCAGAGCTTCCTTTAACGCCTGTTGAATATGATATCCGATATAACCCTGACTCATAGCTCCACACACATCGAAGGGCATGGCAGGCGTAACGCTCTTTGCCACTTCTTGGGCCTGAAGGATTTTTCCCACTTGAGGGCCGTTCCCGTGAACAATTGCAATCTGATATCCGGCATCAATTAACTGGACGATGTATTTGCAGGTTTTTTTGACAACTCGGAGCTGGGATTCGGCTGTACCTTCTCCCTTTCCTTCCTGTAGGGCATTTCCCCCCAGCGCAATTACAATTTTCTTTTCTACCTTTTGCATATTCACTCCGCCTATACTGATTACATCGTTGCTATTAAGATCGCCTTTGCAGTGTGCATGCGATTTTCTGTTTCTGCAAAGACGATGGAATAACGGCTTCTAAATACTTCGTCTTCTACTTCTCTTATATCGATGCCTTTTGCAATCCATTCCTTCGCCGTATCCGTCTCAAAATCATGGTACGCCGGGAGGCAGTGCATGAACAGGATGTCAGGATTAGCAGTGGCTTTGAGCATATCCATGGTCACCTTATAAGGAGCCAACATTTTAGCCCTTTGCGGAATCAGTGCTTCTTCGCCCATGGATGCCCATACATCCGTATACAGTGCATCGGCACCTTCCAGGCAGTCCGGCGTATGGCTGATTTCGATTGTCGCTCCCGTTTGGGCGGCAATCTCATTAGCAGTTGCCAATACATCTTCGTCCACCTTTAATTCTTCCGGGCCGTAGGCTACATAATGCATGCCCATTTTAGCACAGCCGTACATCCATGCGTAGCTCATGTTGTTCCTGATGTCGCCGCAGAACACAACTTTGATTTCTTTCAGTGGTTTTTTTACATGTTCCTCCAGTGTCATCAAATCGGCTAAAATTTGAGTAGGGTGATCCATGTTAGTAAGGCCGTTCCACACGGGGATTCCCGAGTGCTTTGCAAGGCATTCCACAACCTCCTGATCGTAACCCCTATATTCAATGCCGTCAAAGAATCTACCCAATACCTTTGCGCTGTCTTCCATAGACTCCTTGATGTTCATCTGGGAGCTTTTGGAATCTAAAAATGTTGCGTTCCCGCCTTCATCGGCACAAGCTACTTCAAAAGCACACCTGGTTCTTGTGGAGGTCTTCTCAAAAAGTAGTACGATATGTTTACCCTTCAATAAATTTCCGCTGATGCCCGCTCTTTTCTTTGATTTTAAATCATGGGAAAGATCCAGTATGTAACGTATTTCCTCGGGGGTATAATCTTTGAGTGTCAATAAACTTCTACCTTTTAAATTAAGTGCCATTTTCTTTACCTCTCTTTTTTATAAAATCGCAGGCGCCATAGAGTTATGTCCTGTAGTTCTAAAGTGTGTCCATAGCTGTTTCGTAAATTAACAGCAGATTCAACCGTGCTTATCGCATAATTATACATTATTCTGTATAATTATCAACCCCTAAATTAGAAATAATTAAAATATTTTTTACTTTCCCATTTGTCGAGATGTGACTACTTACAAAAACCACCCACAGGGTTTTCCCGGGGTGGTTTTTTCATAGAAGCCGGCCTATAGCCGGGTGTTGGTTATTTTCTCTTTGTGTTGGGTCCAAGGCCCTCTCTTTTGGAATTGTGACCAAGGTTCTGCCCTTTTAGTGTGCCCGGTACGATGCCATCTTGCATGGCCTTCTCAGACATTTCCACTAATGTTCTGGTGATATCGCCGTTGGCTCTGGAGGTCAGACTTCCCCTGTCGATATCCTTAAAATCTTTAACTCCATATTCTTCTGCTATTTCCATCTTCATTTTCTTGACATCTACATCTTGAAATCGATTTCTTTTCAATCCAATCGCCTCCCGTCAATACTCTGTTTCTGAATCCCCTTTGTTTAAGCGGTTTTCGCCTTTCTTCGTTGTTTGCATCATCTCCCGAATTTGCAGCTCCTCTTCAGTCACTTCCAGCATTCCATTCTTGAAATCATTGCCGCCGATCTTTCCTAAATCCCTTATGTCCCCGTGAGCAATTTTTTTCCCCTTCATACCAAATACCTCCTGCCCATAATATAACCGGTTTTTTATGGGTTATGCATCGTACTGCCTTTCCACAAAACGATTGTGGCCTTCTGCCCCATTTAATTCTGATGTAGTATAAATAGTATATAAATTACTACTTCGTTGATTTTGTGAACTATTTAAGCCTACAAATCACCATCAAAACCGCCTTAATAGGCCTGTTTTTAATAAAGCAAGAAAAAAAAGAACTACATTTTTGCTAATCATAGTTCTTCTTTTCATCCTATTCTTATTTTATGAACTACTTCCGTCATTAAAAGGGCGCTTTTGACCGTTCAAAAGCTTCATATAGTTCTTTAATTATTCAATTCATGAAATCGAGAACTATCATGGTTTTTCACCGTAATATTGATAATAACAGGTCTCGATCCTTCCGTTATAGAGCTTCCTCCTCCGATCCGCAGGCTTGTCCCGGAAGAGCTTTTCGAATTCTTTGTCGGAAGTGATCAGATAGAGGGACCAGGTGGGATTTGCTTCCATGAACCGTTTCAGATCCTGGTAGATTCTGTGAATCTGCGCCTTCTCTCCAATTCGTTCTCCATAGGGTGGATTGGCTATGATGATACCGTGATTCTCTCCGGCAACCAGTCTACTCACAGGCTGTGCGATAAACTCGATACAGTCATCCACTCCGGCTTCTTCCGCATTGGTCTTTGCAGCATCCACCGCCTTGGGATCGATATCCGATGCAAAAATTCTCACATCACTGTCATAGTCAATTGCTTCAAAAGCAGTCTTTCTTTCCTGCTTCCAAAATTCTTTGGGAATCGCTTCCCAATCTTCAGATGCAAAACTCCTTGAAAGTCCCGGTGCGATGTTCCTGCCAATCATGGCGGCTTCGATGGGAATGGTACCGGAACCGCAAAGAGGATCTACCAACAGACGTCCCGGCTTCCAGAAGGAGAGTTGTACCATGGCCGCTGCCAGGGTCTCTTTGACGGGGGCAGCCACGTCCCGGACTCTGTATCCGCGCTTGTGGAGTCCGGAACCGCTGGTATCCAGCGTCACCGTGACCCGATCCTTCAGCAGAGTCACCTTCACGGTGTAGGCTGCCCCGGTTTCAGGAAACTGCTCGATATCGTAGGTCTGTTTCAGTTTTTCTACAATCGCCTTCTTTGCGATGGCCTGGCAATCGGAAACGCTGTAAAGCTTTGATTTCACAGAAGTACCGTTAACAGTGAACTTGCCGTCAAGAGGGATCCATTCTTCCCATGGCAGAGCTGCGGTCTGCTGAAACAGCTCTTCAAAGCTCAGGGCCTTAAACTCACCCATGTTAATGAGCACCCGATCCGCACTGCGCAGCCAAAGATTGGATCTGACCACCGCCCGCTCGTCTCCTAGATAGGTGATTTTTCCATCTTCGCTTTTCAATATCTTATAACCTAATGCTTCAATCTCCCGTTTGACAACAGCTTCCAATCCAAAGGTGGCTGTTGCGATTAATTCTAATTTTGCCAAATGATTCTCCCTTCGAAAAAAGCCCCGATAACGGGGCTTATCATTTCGATCTTATATTAAGCTTCTCTTTCTGTTCAACTGGTTGTTTTCCAATATATCAATGGAGTTCAGTGCCTTACCGGTACCGATAGCTACACAAGATTTTGGATCCTCTGCGATAATTACCGATATGCCGGTTCTTTCTGC
>CAYLVS010000075.1:0-4061 GCA_964387185.1 uncultured Oscillospiraceae bacterium
AAAAAAGAAGATAAATTCTCCTTCTATTTTGTAAACCTTGGTGTCCTGGCCAAGTATATCGACGCTGTTAAAAAGTTCGCTTAAGGAAAGCAGGGAGGCAGACACGGGGTCTGTCCCCGTGGAGACAAAATCAGCCAAAGAGACAGACCCCCGCAGTATTATTCCTACTCCGATGTGCAGAATTTCAAGTAATATGTGAAAAATCAACGCTTTCGGCTGAAATTTGTGCAGAATTTCAATTATTATGTGGATTCTCATAGTTTTTTCACATATTACTTGAAATTCTGCACACTTGACCTGCCTCCCAGTATCCATTTCACATGGAAGTTCAAGGTGAGCCGGCAACCTCTCTTCAAAGCAGGCCACCAAAACAAAAAAAGCCCAAACTATTAGTTGACAGAGCACAAAAATGCGAGTAAAATTGTTCTAATATTCATATGAAATGGCGATGACGAGGAAGAGTAGCCTTTTTTCAAGGTTCAGAGAGCTGTCGTGTGGTGAGAGACAGTGCTTGACAATAGGTGAAAATCACCTCTGAGCAATCAGCCGAAAGGAAATTCCCAGTAAGCTTGATCGGGTGATGGCCGTTATACCATCCGGCATTGATATTTAAGCCCTCGATGCCAGTAAGTGGCCTCCTTCCAACAAAAACCCAATGAGGCAATAAGAGTGGTACCGCAAAGATGTCAGGTCTTTGTCTCTTAATTGAGATGAGGATTTTTTTTTATAACAATCAACAATACAGGGGTGAAAGCAATGCAAAAAAACGGTTCAGAAATCATAATGGAGGTTCTTCTGGAACAAGGTGTCGATACTATATTCGGCTACCCCGGCGGAGCCGTATTGAATATTTATGATGCTCTCTACAGTTACGGAGATCGCATTCGCCACATTCTGACCGCTCACGAACAGGGTGCGTCTCACGCTGCGGACGGCTATGCCAGAGCTACAGGCAAGACCGGTGTAGTTTTAGCAACCTCCGGGCCAGGTGCTACCAATTTGATAACCGGTCTAGCCACTGCATTCATGGATTCCATTCCCCTTGTTGCGATTACCGGAAACGTAAGTACGGATCTGCTTGGAAAAGACAGCTTTCAGGAAGTATTCATTACCGGTATATCCATGCCTGTCACAAAACACAACTTTGTTGTTCGCGATGTAACAAAGCTTGCCGATACCTTGCGCTTCGCATTTGAAATCGCAACTAGCGGCCGTCCCGGACCCGTGCTGGTAGACATCCCTAAAGATGTATCTGCTGCCGTCTGTGATTACGAACCCCTACCCCTTTCGACAAAAGAAAAGGCGGTAAATGTTGACGAAGAGCAGTTAACCGCTATAGCCAACCTCCTCAATCAGAGCAAGCGTCCTGTTATGCTCTACGGAGGCGGAGTTGTGGCATCTAACGCAGCGAATTCCGTCATGCACTTGATCAAAAAAGCAAAAATTCCCAGCTGCCACACAATCATGGGAACGGGAGTCCTTCCCTATGGAGATCCCTACAATCTGGGCATTATCGGCATGCATGGCAGTGTCTCCGCATCCAAAGCCGTTCAAAAAGCTGACGTCCTCTTGGCAGTAGGCGCACGCTTTTCCGATCGGGTGGCCACCAACGCGGGCAAATTTGCTGAAGGTGCAAAAATCATTCACATCGATATAGATCCGGCGGAAATCAACAAAAACGTGCCCATCCATTACAGCATTATCGGTGACGTGAAGGCAGTTTTCGAAAAACTGCTTCCCATGATAGAGGAAAAGCGGGACGAAAGCTGGATTGCGGAGATTCATAACTTCCGGTCCGTAGGCGAATATAAGCCTAACGAAAACTGCAAGGAACTGAAACCTCATCGCATCATCCGGGATATATATGATATTTTTGGAAAAGACATCGTAATGGCTACAGACGTAGGCCAGCACCAGATGTGGGCGGCCCAGTATTCACGAGCAGAAGAGCCCCGGAACTTCCTAACTTCGGGAGGACTTGGAACCATGGGATACGGTTACGGAGCAGCCATCGGTGCCGCCTGCGGTCGTCCCGACACTAAGGTGGTCCACGTCACAGGTGATGGGAGCTTCCACATGAACTTAAACGAGCTCTGCACCTCTGTGAGCCACAAGCTTCCTATTACAACGGTCCTTTTCAACAACAACGCTCTGGGTATGGTGTATCAGTGGCAAAAGTCCTTCTACTCCGGCCGCTTCTCCTA
The DNA here is from genome assembly GCA_964387185.1 of uncultured Oscillospiraceae bacterium. Taxonomy (GTDB): domain Bacteria; phylum Bacillota; class Clostridia; order Peptostreptococcales; family Anaerovoracaceae; genus UBA1426. The sequence continues at coordinate 2,205 of CAYLVS010000075.1, forward strand.
CACCACACCCAACCGTAAAACGAACTTTGTCCTTTTGGCAGAAGCCTTTGGCGCCAAGGGAGTACGGTGCGAAAACCACGAAGAGCTTCGTCAAGCACTGAAAGAAGCCGCAAACTATGGCGGCCCTACTGTAATCGAATGCATCCTCAGCTGTGATGAACGAGTCCTGCCCATGATACCTGCAGGGCTAACAGTTGATGAAATTATCCTGGAATAGAGGGAGGAAGATACTATGAAAAAGCACATATTATCTATTATCGTAGAAAACAACGCAGGCGTCCTAGCCAGAGTTTCCAGCCTCTTCGGACGGCGGGGCTACAACATTGACTCTCTGACGGTGTCCGAAACCAACAACCCGGGGACTTCCAACATCACTCTTACAGTCACGGGCGATGAAAGCATTCTGGAGCAGATCATCAAACAACTTGACAAACTGGTAGAGGTGATTTCCGTGAAACATCTTGCCGACAACAGCGCCTTGAGCCGGGAATTGCTGCTAATCAAGATTAGAATCGACGCTGCAACTCGGGCCGAGCTCCGGGAAATTTCCCAAATATATGAGGCATCCATCGTAGACCTGGCACCCACATCCATGATGATTGAACTGACGGGTACCACCCAGAAAATCGATGCCTTTCTCTTGAATCTACAGAGTTATCCCATAATGGAAATGTGCCGTACCGGCGTGACCGCTCTGGAGCGGGACAGCGCTGTTAAAATAAACTGCTGAATAAAAACCATGGAGGTAATAGAAATGGTAAAAATGTATTACGACAAGGACTGTAACCTGGAATTGTTAAAAGGTAAGACCGTCGCTATCATCGGTTATGGAAGTCAGGGTCACGCCCACGCCCTTAACCTGCAGGAAAGCGGGGTGAATGTATTAGTAGGCTTGAGGAAGGAATCTTCCAGCCGGGCAAAGGCCGAGGAAGCCGGTTTGAAAGTCATGGAAGTGGAAGAAGCTGCAAAAGCCGGAGATTTGGTTATGATGCTGGTCCCCGACGAAAAGGCTGCAGATCTCTACAAAAACCAGATTGAGCCAAATTTGAAGCCCGGAAACGTTCTCATGTTCGCCCACGGCTTCAACATCCATTATAACCAGGTTATCCCTCCGGCGGAATGTGACGTAATCATGGTGGCTCCAAAAGGTCCCGGCCACACCGTTCGCAGCCAGTACCAAGAAGGCAAAGGCGTTCCCTCTTTAATCGCTGTATATCAGGATGCTTCCGGAAAAGCCAAGGACTATGCTCTCGCCTATGCAAGCGGAATCGGGGCCGGCCGTGCGGGCATTCTGGAAACCACCTTCAAAGATGAAACAGAAACAGATTTATTCGGCGAGCAAGCCGTACTCTGCGGAGGTGTCACGGAACTCATGAAAGCAGGTTTCGACACTTTAGTTGAGGCAGGCTACTCCCCTGAGATGGCTTACTTCGAATGTGTGCATGAGATGAAGCTCATCATCGACATGGTCAACAATGGTGGACTGTCTCTCATGAGATACTCCATTTCCGATACCGCCGAATACGGTGACTACGAAACAGGACGTAGAATTATCACAGAAGATACCCGTAAGGAAATGAAAAAAGTTCTTAGAGAGGTTCAAGACGGAACCTTTGCATCCAAATGGATCGCAGAGAACAACGCAGGAAGAAGAGCTCATTTTTTAGCTTGCCGCCGCATGGAAGCTGCTCATCCGGTAGAAGTGGTCGGTGCAAAGCTTCGTGAAATGATGAGCTGGCTGAAAAAATAGCGATATAATCGGCCATCATGCAAGGAGAAAAATATGAATTTGAAAAGTCAACAAGTAACCCAAGGCGTTGAGCGGGCACCCCATCGTTCCCTCTTTTACGCCATGGG
>CAYLVS010000075.1:4161-7916 GCA_964387185.1 uncultured Oscillospiraceae bacterium
AAGTAACCCAAGGCGTTGAGCGGGCACCCCATCGTTCCCTCTTTTACGCCATGGGCTATACAAAGGAAGAACTGGACAGGCCTCTCATCGGCGTGGTATCGGCGCATAGCGAAATCGTGCCCGGCCACAGCCATTTGGACAAGGTGGCGGAAGCGGTAAAGACCGGTGTGCGCATTGCCGGAGGCACCCCCATTCTCGTTCCTTCCATCGGTGTCTGCGACGGCATCGCCATGGGACATGTAGGAATGAAATATTCCCTGCCGAGCCGGGAACTAATAGCTGACAGTATTGAAACTATGGCTCTTGCCCATTGTCTGGACGGGTTGGTTCTCGTGCCGAACTGCGACAAGATCGTACCGGGTATGGTCATGGCAGCTGCCAGGCTAAACCTGCCTGCAATCGTCTGCAGCGGCGGTCCCATGCTCGCAGGTACTCATAAGGAAGATGAAATCAGCCTTTCCACTATGTTTGAAGCAGTAGGAGCCAGAAAGGCCGGACTCATCGATGACGATGAACTTTTTGATATGGAAAACCAGGCTTGCCCCGGCTGTGGATCCTGCTCAGGTATGTTTACAGCCAACTCCATGAACTGCCTCTGTGAAGCAATTGGCATCGCCCTTCCCGGAAACGGGACGATTCCTGCCGTCCATGCAGGCCGTCTGCAACTTGCCAAGTACGCCGGCATGAAGATTATGGACCTTGTGAAGCGGAATATTAAAGCCAGAGACATCCTCACCGAAGCAGCAGTCCAAAATGCCTTGGCAGTGGATATGGCTTTAGGTTGCAGCACCAACAGCGTACTGCATCTGCTGGCTATTGCCGCGGAAGCCGACATCGATTTAGATCTGGAGTTGATCAACAAGATCAGTTCCAAAACCCCCAACCTCTGCCACTTGGCTCCTGCCGGGAACACCCACATTCAGGACCTGGATGCAGCAGGAGGGGTTCCTGCTGTCATGGCTCAGTTGGCCGAGGGAGGTTATATTGACACAGCTCTCATTACAGCAACAGGAAAAAGCGTAGCCGAGAACATAAAGGGCCGTACCAATAAAAACACAAAGGTGATTCGTCCATTGTCGGATCCCTATAGCCCCACCGGCGGCATTGCCATCCTTTGGGGCAACATTGCCAAGGACGGCTGCGTGGTCAAGCGTTCTGCAGTAGCGGAAGAAATGCTGGTCCACAGTGGCCCGGCACGGGTCTTCGACGGCGAAGACGAAGCCATAGCTACCATCTTTGACGGTAAGATCCTACCAGGAGATGTAGTGGTCATTCGCTACGAAGGGCCAAAAGGTGGCCCCGGCATGCGTGAGATGCTCGGCCCAACCGCCGCATTGGCCGGTATGGAGCTGGATAAAAGTGTAGCCCTCATTACAGACGGACGGTTCAGCGGCGCTTCAAGAGGCGCTTCCATCGGTCACGTCTCTCCGGAAGCTGCGTCGGGAGGCGAAATCGGCCTGATCCGTGAAGGCGACATCATCGATATCGACATCCCTGCAAATAAAATCAATTTGCGGATCTCCGATGAAGAAATGGCCAAGAGAAAAGAAAGCTGGAAACCCAATACAGCTAAGCCCCTTACCGGCTGGCTGTCCCGCTATGCCAGACTGGTATCCTCGGCAAACACCGGAGCCGTGCTTCGATAGTAAATAGAAACAGTAACAACAGGAACACATACCTGGGGCCATACCCCAGGTATTGTTTTTGGGACATTTTCACCTCTCCCTATCCAGCGTCATCAGCTCACCTCTCTGCATCCAGCGTCATCAGCTCCACCTCTCTGCATCCAGTGTCATCAGCTCCGAATTATCCATTCTTAGCATGAAATTCTTCGCATCATCTTGCTTAAATCGACTAAGGCTACTTCGGATACCAGTATTATCCAATAATTTTCTGTCATGAGTTGCCGTAACCTGCTTAGAAGGTTACATATCGGCTAAGTAATCAAAGATGCTTAAGTATAGCCGATAGGAATGTTATTTCATCGACTATCTAGCTTAATAAATTAAATTTTAGTCGATCCTTCCTTACTTCAACAGCTCCTGCCAGAGTGGCTACCGCCCTCCCCAATCCTAAATTTATAGTTTTATTTCTTTAAAATACTGTCATATATGCGGCTCTCCGTCAAGGATCCATAGGGATGACCGGGAACAAGCTACGGAGAACAAACGGAGATAGACCCCGTTTATTATTTTTACACTTAAGTTTCATACCTCAGCTCGGATTCTTACTTACTTTGACCGTTACTGCATAGGTTGTGTCTCTTTCGCTGCCGCAGCCTTTTTTATGGCTGCTTTCGTCAACAAATGGATGATGAAATAAGCCCCTCCAATGATGATGGCCCCTCCGATTACAAAAGTAACCATATAAGCAAGAGTGTTTGCCGGCACCGCTTCGATGTTTATGGTGCTAATAATCAGGTAGGTAAAGGCCACATTGTTGAACACAGGAGGCGCTACAGGATGCAGCACGATGAGGGCCATGATGACTATCGTCAAAGGTACCATGGCGCCCATCAGATGACCTAAACCTGGCGTCAATGGTATTGCCGCCATCAGGAAGAGCCAGGAAGAAGCTAAACCGACCAGGCCACCGATAAATATTTCCTTCAGCTTTGTCTTCGTATCCCCCTGCAGGACGAAGAAAAACATACAGGCAATGAACAGGGTCCACCCGTGATGGATACCCATGCCGATGATAAGCGCGTTGCAGACCACGATCCAAAGGGCGATGAGAATCAAAGGGATCGCTGTTTGCTTATCCAGTTTATGCTTTGTGCTTGACATAGTTACCTCCTTTTGATTTTCCAGCTTCACCCGCTCTTTTAGGCAGGATCATCCGCCAGACACAATGTGCAGCACTTTTATCTTGGCACCATCCTCTATGGGTTCAAGAACATGTTGCGAAAAATTCAGAACCTTTCCGTTCAGTAATACTAGCGTCATTTCATCGGCCTCTTCCCCTGCAGCAGAAAGGACACGGGCCAACGTCATATCCAGTTTATAAGGAATCTCCTTTTCATTGACGTAAATCATTAGAAATCGAACAGCACTTCCAATTCATAATCATTGATGTCAAACACAGAACCTGTCGCTGCAGAACGTTCTTTGTAGAAGAAATCCGGAAGCCTGTCATCGGCATCGGTCATTCCCGCCATTTTATTGTAGCCCCGCTCTGTCAGAAGTGTCTTTACTCCCATTGTAGCAAGCCGTGGGAAGCCATAGTTTCCGCCATACATGGCATCCATCATTTCTCCCAGCTTCGGCATGACGGGAACCACATGAGCGAAGGCAAAGATGCACATCATGCTGTCAGCGATACACATGGCCACCTGCAGTTTGTTGGAGGCATAGGCCTGGGCGGCCCGACCTGCATCGTCAAAAGCCCTCCCCATGGTAAGGCCTGCCGTGTGGTCTGCGCCCATCGGGCTGGTTGCGTATGTAATTCCGGTTCCCTTTGTATTTCTCGGCTCATAACCTGCCATTGCCTGATGCTTGACTACAGGAACCCTCTTGCACCCCAGATGTTTTCCAACCGCTTCACATCCGTCTCCCAATATTCTCCCAAACTCTGTGACCTCTTTCATCTCACCAAGCAGAGCCAGAGTTGCTTCTGCATCACCCCAAGGTAACTTTCCTGCTTCCATAGCCACAGCAATGGCGTTAGCCGCTTCAATGGTATCCACTCCTATGTCATCGCAAAAATGGTCGATTCTGGCAATACTATCCAGGTCCGAAATGTGGCAGTTCGGTCCA
>CAYLVS010000076.1:0-6729 GCA_964387185.1 uncultured Oscillospiraceae bacterium
AGAGAAGAAATGATAGACAGAGGCTGGGATCAGCCTGATTTTGTACTGGTTACGGGAGATGCTTATGTGGATCACCCTTCCTTTGGACATGCCATTATCAGCCGCGTATTGGAAAGCAGAGGCTACAAAGTCGCTATACTAGCTCAGCCCGACTGGCGCAGCGTAGAAGATTTTCGCCGCTTTGGTAAACCCCGTTTAGGTTTTCTCATCAATTCCGGAAACGTGGATTCCATGGTGAATCACTTTTCTGTTTTCAAGCACAGGAGGCGCACCGACAGCTATTCCCCGGGAGGAGAGGCGGGACGTCGTCCGGACAGAGCCGTCATCGTATACAGCAACCGGGCACGGGAAGCCTATAAGGATGTCCCCGTAATCATCGGCGGCCTTGAGGCTAGCTTGCGGAGGCTTGCTCATTACGATTATTGGGAAGACAAGCTCCGCAGATCCATCCTGTTGGATTCCAAAGCCGACCTCTTGATTTACGGAATGGGGGAAAAAGCAGTTGTGGAGATTGCCGAAGCTCTGGATAGCGGCATTGAAGTCAAAGATCTCTCCTGGATTTCCGGGACAGCCTATAAGATCACAAGCCCAACTGAGGACCTCAACTCTGCTTTCACCGGCCAAGAAGTGACCCTGCTACCATCCTGGGAAGCAATAAATGATTCCAAGAAAACCTATGGGGAAAGCTTTCGCCTGCAATATTTGAACAGCGATTCCATCAACGGAAAAACGCTGGTCGAACCCTACGACAACAACATAGCCGTGGTGGTAAACCCACCCATGCCTCCACTGGAAACACTGGACTTAGACGACGTATATCAACTGCCCTATGAAGGCAATTGGCACCCCATGTATGAAGAAGCGGGAGGGATCCCCGCCATCGACGAGGTAAAGTTTAGCATCGTTGCAAACCGGGGATGCTTTGGAGGTTGCGCTTTCTGTGCTCTGACCTATCATCAGGGCAGGGAGGTGAGGGGCCGGAGCAAGGATTCCATTGTGAGAGAAGCGCAGGCCCTGACGCAAAGGCCGGACTTCAAGGGATACATCCACGATATCGGAGGTCCTACCGCGAACTTCCACGGTCCGGCTTGCGACAAACAGCTCGCGTCCGGGGTGTGCAAGAACAAGGAATGCCTTTACCCAGAGCCCTGCAAGCAGCTCGCCGTCGATCACAAGGGCTATCTGGACGTTCTTCGCAGCGTCCGAAAGCTGCCGGGAGTCAAAAAAGTGTTCATTCGTTCCGGCATACGCTATGATTATGTGATGGCAGACCCCAGTGGCGAATTCATGGAAGAAATCTGCAGACACCACGTCAGCGGCACTCTGAAAGTGGCGCCGGAACATATCTCGCCTAAGGTGCTGGCAAGAATGCGAAAGCCGGCAAAGGAAGTCTTCGAGGCCTTCAGCAAGAAGTATAAGGAGACCAACGAAAGGATAGGGAAGAAGCAGTACCTGATACCCTATCTCATATCCTCCCACCCCGGTTCCACTCTGGAGGATGCGATTGAGCTTGCCCTCTATTTGAAAAAGAGCGGGTTCGTGCCGGATCAGGTTCAGGATTTTTATCCCACACCGGGAACCCTGGCCACCGCCATGTACTACACAGAAATGGATCCTTTGACGGGTGAAAAAATCCATGTTGCCAAGGATATGCGAGAGAAAAAACTGCAGCGGGCACTGCTGCATTTTCATAAGAAGGAAAACAGGCCGCTTGTGAGAGAAGCTCTGGAGAAAGCCGGCCGTCAGGACCTCATGGACATTTTGAGATAATCAACCCCGGTGCAAGGAAAGGAAGGAGTATGTCATGAGTTTGATTATGAAGCTTCCAACGATCTTGGAGGACAGCAGGAGAGCCTACGAGGAAATCATGGCGGAAACCGGTTCTGGAAAATACGTTTTGAAGGAATACACCGGCAAGAGCAAGGGAACCGCCGGATTGTCGGAAAATCTATTGGCTCGAGGAGACAATCTCAGCTTTATGAAATTCCTGATGGATGATAAAGGCCTCAGCGACAAACTCAAACTGATCTACATAGATCCTCCATTTTTCTCAAAGGCAAACTATGCTGCAGAGATTAAGATCCTCTCCGACAAGGTGAAGAAAATTCCCGTCATGAAACAGAAGGCTTACAGCGACGCCTGGAGTCAAGGCTTGGAAGAATATCTGCAAATGCTGGCCATTCGCCTGATGGTCATGCGGGATCTTCTGGCGGAGGACGGATGTATCTGGGTGCATCTGGATTGGCATGCAGTCCATTATGTAAAGGTTCTGATGGACGAAATTTTCGGTGAAAAGAATTTCATCAACGAGGTCATCTGGCAGTATAAATCGGGAGGGGTCAGCAAGAGGCGATTTGCCAGAAAGCACGATACCCTGCTGTTTTACGCCAAGAGCGATCAATACTATTTTGAACCCCTGCAGGAAAAGTCCTACAACAGAGGCTTTAAACCCTATCGTTTCAAGGGTGTCAAGGAATACCGGGACGAGACGGGCTGGTACACCATGGTCAACCGCAAGGATGTCTGGCAGCTCGATATGGTGGGACGGACTTCGGCAGAGCGTACAGGCTATGTGACGCAAAAACCCGAAACGCTGATTGAGCGTATACTGGAGAGTTGCACGCGGGAAGGAGACCTCTGCGCTGACTTCTTTGGAGGATCCGGCACTATGGCTGCTACGGCGGAGAGAATGGGGCGTAAATGGATTTCCTGCGACATCGGAAGGCTGGCCACGATCAACTCCCATAAGCGCTTGGTTGCTGTAAACGCCGGTTATTCACTTTATGATGAGGCAGGCGAAGAGATGGCAGCGGAAGAGAAGGGAACGATTGAAGTAGATCTTTCCTTGCAGCCGGCGCTGGTTTCGAACCGGATGCTTCTAAGGGTTGAACTGCTTGGCTATCGACCATACTCTTTGGAGCAACTGCCTGTGAATGAGAAATATCAGCCTGTAATAAAAAAGATTCTGGATCGGGATCCGCTGCAGTTAGTGGCTTATTGGAGCGTAGACTCTCATTATGAGAACGGGATCAACAAACCCGACGCATACTTTAGTAAGGGAAATGAAGGTATCGAGAGCATTTATGAGGCTATAGGTTCTGATTTTGGGCCTGTTTGCATAAAAGTGGTAGATGTCTTTGGAAACAGTGCAATTCTCACGGAAGAATTGTAAGAGTGTGGCACATTGGGGCCTATGGTGATAAAAATGAAAAAATGGAAACAGATCATAACGAAACAAAAGATAAAGGAATGGGGCATAGACTGGGCATTTCTCATCGTGGGCTGTGCTATGGGCGCTTTTTCGAGCATCTGCATAATGATTCCAAACGGCCTTTCCAGCGGAGGGATAACTGGAATATGCCGTATTCTCCAAGGGCCGACGGGAATTGACTTCTCCATTCTATATTACGCACTGGCTTTTATGGTTTTAGTGGCCTGCGGTATCCTTCTGGGAGTCCGGGAGGCAAAGAAAATCTTGCTTATGACGGTGATATATCCGGCATTTCTATTCCTATTTGAACGGCTCAACATTAGCCTGCTGGAAGAGAAGGATGTGATCTTAGCGGCCATCTATTGCGGAGTCTTTGGCGGTATATGCAGCGGATTGGTTTTTACAAGAGGCTATTCCTTCGGCGGAACGGATACCATGGCAAAAATCATTCAGATTAAGTGGCTCCCTCAGGTGGGAATCTCAAAAATCTTGCTTATCATTGATGGCGTCATTATAATAAGCTCCGGTATTTTCTTCGGAAGGAACATTGCGCTTTATGCGCTGGTTACCCAAATCATCTTCTCCAGAGTAGTGGAATACGTTATGTATGGTTTTGATTCGAAGGTCGTACAGCTGGAGATCATTACCGATAAACATGACGAAGTGGCCAATTTTATTCTCCACGAAATCAAAAGAGGCGTTTCAAACGTGAGTATAGTAGGAGAGTACACAAAGATACCAAGAAAGAAGATTGTCACTCTCTGCTCACCCCGGGAAAGCATGCTGATCAAACAATTTGTTGCGAAGGAGGATGTGAACGCCTTTGTAACAGTCATCCGGGTGGAAACCGTCTGGGGTTTAGGTGAAGGCTTCAGTGCTCTTATGGAGGAGAAGGGAAAATAATCCTTATTTTCTTTTTGTGTAAAAATAAACGGGCAACCCTGCCACAGTGATGAGAATACCAACGCCGGAGTATAGCGGTTGGCTGATGATTGTGCATCCCAGAATATAGAGGCCGCCCAGGATGCCTATGATTGGGCTAAGTGGATACAGCGGCACCTTGTAGCCGGTGTTGTTCACCGGCCGTCTTTTCCTTAACAGAAAAATACCGAAAACGCCAATTACAAAGAAGATCCAAAGCACAAATACAAGCATATCCGTCAGTGTATTGAAGGATCCTGTGAATATATAGATGGCCGCCAGAGCACCTTCCAGGATTAGTGCATTAGCAGGAGTGTCGAAGCGTCTGTGAAGCTGCATGAGTACCGTTGAACCGGGTAGCTCTCTGCGCTGACCCATGGAAAAAGGTACTCTCGCTCCAGTCATGGTGTAACCGTTGAGGGCCCCGAAAACAGAAATCAGGATCCCGGCAGTAATGAAGGCAGCACCTCCATCGCCGAACAGGGCCACCGCAGCGTCGGAAACAGGAGTCTCCGATGCCGTAATCACTTCGAAAGGTATGATGTTGAGCAAAGCGATATTGATGAGAAGATAAACCGCCATGACAGCAGTCACACCCAGAATGATAGCACGGGGCATTTCTTTAGCCGGGTTTTTCAGTTCACCTGCCATATTGGTTACGGAAATCCAGCCGTCATAAGCCCATAGAGTACCGAGTATCGCCGCGCCAAAGCCGACGCCTTCCACGGCTTCCGCGGTTGTAGGGGTGGAGAAATCATGGGCTTCCCCATTCAGCAACCCAAATACGATGAGAATGAAGATGGGAATTAGTTTTGCCACAGTAGAAACAGTTTGGATGAACCCGCCATATTTGGTGGCAAGAACATTCATCAATACTACGAAAGCCAGAACGCCTACAGCTAACAGCTTTTGCTCCCATACTTCCATAGGAAAAAAGAATGCGGCGTTAGTACTGAAGGCGATTGCAAGGGCCGCTATTGCAGCAGGAAAAGAGATGACCGTTTGAACCCAGCCCAGGAGAAAGCCCCAAATCTCCCCGTACAGCTCTTCAAGATATACATACAAGCCTCCCGTTTTGGGGATAGCTGCTGCGATTTCCGCTATGGTGAGTGCCGATGCAAGGGTGATGAGACCTCCCAGAACCCAGGCCAATAGCCCCGGTATGGGAGATCCGGCATTGTAAAATACAATGCTAGGCTTGAGAAAGATACCGGCACCGATGATCATTCCGATGACGATAGCAATGGCTTGGATAAAGGTCACTGACTTTTTAAGGTTCTGCTGTGACATGTTCTTACCTCAATAAAAATTCATTCGAATTCAATCTTGCTGAAGGATGCCAAAGCCCTTGGGTATTAGTATTCTGTGTTATAAGTTAATTTTAATACATTATTTGGTAAGAGTCTATGGAACAAACAGATTTTTATCGCGTCTTATGGGTAATAGAGTATCAGAGGTTCCAACTGTATGGGGGTTTCAAATACCTATTACGGAAAAAGAGGAGGGAGAAACATGAAAATTACCGGATCTAAGAAATTGACCCTGCTCCTGGTCTTTCTGCTGATTTTCAGCCTGATTGCTACCGGCTGTGTACAAACAGCACGGGCAGAGCAGCAATACCCTGAGGCTGATTTGAGCCTTTACAAAGACAATACCATTTTTATGTATGTGGGAAGCCCCCTGATTCTTTCCGGTGAGGAGACCGTATTCCTGGATCCGGAGAATTTTGACGTGGCTGCCACTATTTACAAGCAGCGCACGCTGGTGCCCCTTCGTGCCGTAGCAGAACACTTTGGAGCTGATGTGTCCTATGATGGGAAAGGGCATAAGGCTATTATCTCATACGGCGGGAAACAATTTGTTTTCCCCATTGGCAAAGCGCAGTATCAGTCGGTTGTGGGAGGGAAGTCATCCACGATAGAGATGGATACGGAAGCTTTATTGATGCATGATCGCACTATGGTTCCCATTCGCGTCATTGCCGAAGAGCTGCTAAAGAAAACCGTCGATTATGAAGACGGAGTGATTATGATTACTGATGAGGATATGTCCTTAAAAAAGGTAGACGGCCTTGTGAATACGGTCAAAGGGAAAATAGGTGCAGCCGTAAAAGCACAGTCAAAAAAACAGTTGAGCAGCTTGATGCAAAACAAGGAGAATTACTATGGAAGCCCTGTCAGGAGCGGTTCTGTCACAGCGCAGGAAGAGGCCGTTATGGACATGGCCGAGAGCGGTAGTGCGGATCGGAATACTGCGGAATCTCCCGCTGCGCCTTCTCCTGCGGATGGAGGCGGAGAATCTGAGAATGCCGGTTCAGCCGGCCACTCAGAGACGAACACCCAGGTGGAAGGAATCGATGAGGCGGACATTGTAAAAACGGACGGCAAATACCTCTATTATGCGGGGAGCAATGCCGTGCGGATTATCCGAGCTGATGGCCCAAAGCTTTCAGAAGTATCCACCATCAAGCTTCCGGATCAGAAATATGTGAGTGAAATCTATCTCGATAAAGACAGGCTGATCTTGTTGGGTAATCGCAACGAATATGAGGAAGGCCGCTACTATCCCATGGTAGACGAGCCTGTAATGCCAAGGGA
>CAYLVS010000076.1:6739-7806 GCA_964387185.1 uncultured Oscillospiraceae bacterium
GATTTACCGGTTAGCGACGGGGCAACCTCAGATAGCGGCGGCACATCCGAGGCCTTAGCGGTGGAAATTGAAATCGCGCCAGAAATGAGAGAAAAACTCATATATCCGGGATATTCCAAGACATATGCTTTTGCAGACGTCTACAATATCGCTGAGCCTTCAAAGCCCGTTTTATTGAAGAGCCACGAAATGGAAGGTAACTATCAGTCCAGCAGAAAATCCGATGACCACGTCTATCTCATCACCAATACAGGGTGGTACGGAGGAATTGTTCTACCTTTGATGAGAGATTCTGTGCGAGGCGAGGAACCTATGCAGGTAGACCTGAAGGATATCATGGTTATGCCGCAACCTGTGGACCCCGGCTACGTCATCCTATCCGCCATCGATATTACGGATAACAGCAGAACAGAAGTAGAAGCCATCACGGCCTTCGGCTCCACAGTCTATATGAACGAGTCGGCGCTTTACCTGGCTTCCACCAGCTATGAAGGAAACACGGATATCACCAATATCACAAAGTTCCGCATCGACGGCATGAACATTGGCTACGCCGGGTCGGGAAAGGTGAAGGGGCACTTGCTGAACCAATTCTCTATGGACGAATTTGAAGGAAATCTGCGAATTGCCACCACCGTCTGGGATGAGGGTAACAACCTCTTCGTGTTGGACGGTTCTCTCAATACCATTGGCTCCGTAACGGGACTGGCGAAAGGGGAGACCATCTACTCCGTCCGCTTCATGGGGGACACGGGCTATTTCGTCACCTTCCGCCAGGTTGACCCGCTGTTTTCAGTCGACCTGTCCGACCCGGCAAACCCGAAAATTATGGACGCGCTGAAAATCCCCGGCTTTTCGGAGTATCTCCACCCCTACGGGGACGGGCTGCTCTTCGGCTTCGGCAAGGACGCCGACGAGGTCACGGGCTTTTCAACGGGGCTGAAGCTGTCGATGTTTGACACGTCCGACCCGTACAACATCTCCGAAAAGCACAAGCTCATCCTGAGCGAGGGCTGGTCGGAGGCGTCTTACAACCACAAGGCAATTCTCGTCAGTCCGGAGCGCGG
>CAYLVS010000077.1:0-7783 GCA_964387185.1 uncultured Oscillospiraceae bacterium
TTTCCACCTATCACCCCATCGTGAACTTCACATTTTTCTGTGCTGTTGTCAGTTTCAGCATGGTATTTTTGCATCCTGTGTTTCTGGCTACTTCCATGGCGGGGGCCTTTGTCTATGCCATCAGCCTCAACGGTAAAAGAACGTTGAAATTTTCGCTGATTTTCTTGCTTCCCATGATGATAATTGCCGGTGCAGTGAATCCCCTATTCAATCACAGGGGAGTGACGATTCTCAGGTATATGGGAGACAATCCCTTGACTCTGGAGTCCATCCTATATGGCGTCGCTATCGCAGTTATGTTCGGAGCAGTAATCCTGTGGTTTTCCTGCGTAAACGTGGTCATGACCTCGGATAAACTCATGTACCTTTTCGGGAGGTTGATGCCTTCTTTGTCCATGATCTTTTCTATGGTTCTGCGATTTGTACCGAAATTCAAGGCGCAGATCCGATTGATTTCCAACAGCCAGAAGTGCATAGGAAGGGACATTTCCGACGGAACCCTGCGGGAGAGAGCAAGCCATGGCATAAAAATTCTTTCGGTCATGATCAGCTGGGCGCTTGAGAATGCCATCGACACTGCCGACTCCATGAGATCCAGAGGCTACGGTCTACCCGGGAGAAGCAGTTTTGCAATTTACCGCTTTGACAGCCGGGACAGGAACGCCCTTATCGGTCTGGTTCTACTGATTTTGCTCGTATTATTGGGAGGAATGGCAGGGGAAAACAATATTCAATACTTCCCATCTATTAAGACCGGAATCGTTACCATATTCAGTTTATCAATATACGCAGGCTACGCTTTGCTCTGCTTTGCGCCTGTGATAATCAATGTTTGGGAGGCTATTAAGTGGCGACGTTTGCAATCAAAGATCTAAACTTCACATATCCTGAAAGAGAACAACCCGCTCTGTCCGATATTAGTTTTAATGTAGAGTACGGTGAATTTGTTGTAGTCTGCGGGCAAACCGGCTGCGGCAAGAGCACCTTACTGCGGAACTTAAAGACTGTCCTCGCCCCCCATGGCAAACGGGAAGGGGAAATTCTCTTTTACGGACGTGCAATTGAGACCATCGACGATCGTGAGCAGGCTTCCCGCATCGGCTACGTGCTTCAAAACCCCGACAATCAGATTGTCACGGATAAAGTATGGCATGAATTGGCTTTTGGATTGGAAAGCCTGGGCTATGACACAAAGGTCATTCGGCTTCGAGTGGCTGAAATGGCAAACTTTTTCGGTATACAAAGCTGGTTTATGCGGGATATATCCCAGCTGTCCGGCGGTCAAAAGCAGACTTTAAACCTGGCATCTGTCATGGCAATGCAGCCGGATGTTCTCATACTTGACGAACCCACTGCCCAACTGGACCCCATTGCGGCTGCCGAGTTTCTTGAAACAGTGAAGAAGATCAACCGCGAGATCGGCACCACCATCATAATAACGGAGCACCGACTGGAGGACGTGTTCCCCATGGCAGACCGGGTAATCCTCATGGACAAAGGCAGAATACTGTCAGATGACATTCCCGGGAAGGTCGGGAAAATCCTGGCCGGAGAAAACCACCCCATGCTCCTCGCTATGCCGTCACCCATGCAAGTTTACGAAAGCTTGGCAAAGCAGGAGATGTTGAAGGGTAAGCACAAAGAGGCCGGGGTTGAGGAGAGCCCAGTAACCGTCCGTGAGGGAAGAACTTGGCTTACTGACACCTTTGCAGGGAGGCAACTGACCCAACTGCGTGTTGAGGATCCGAAAGAAGCCCTACCGCAAAGGGAGCCTCTGATTCAATTAAAGGACGTATGGTTCCGCTACAGCAAAAACGATGCCGATGTCATCAAGGGACTCTCCATGCAAGTGGAAAAAGGGAAGCTCTATTGCATTGTCGGGGGAAACGGATCGGGAAAAACGACAGCTCTTTCTATCATAGGCGGAATCAATAAGCCCTACCGCGGTAAGGTATTGATTAACGGCAAAAATGCTACGAAACAGAAGGATGGGCGGATTGCCGAAAACCTGGTGATTCTTCCTCAAAATCCTCAGGCCCTCTTTGTAGAGAAGACAGTTGCGCTGGATTTAATGGAAGTTCTCGAGAGAAAAGGATTGGACCCTTCCGAAAAAGAAGATAGAGTGCGGGCCATGGCAGAGCGCATTGAAATTACGGAGCTGCTTGCGTCCCATCCTTACGACTTGTCCGGAGGAGAGCAGCAGAGGGTTGCATTGGCGAAAGTACTTTTGACCGAGCCAGAGGTGCTCCTGCTGGATGAACCGACGAAAGGCCTGGATAATCATTATAAGCAGAAGCTGGCCAAAATCCTGAAGCGGTTAGTAAGTCAAGGCGTCGCTATTGTCATGGTGTCCCACGACATCGAATTTTGCGGCAACTATGGAGACCTTTGCGCTATGTTCTTTGACGGCAATATTGTGACCACCAATACTCCCAATCGATTCTTTTCCGGCAACAGCTTTTATACCACAGCGGCCAACCGCATGTCGCGTCATCTCTTCGAAAACGCGGTAACTGTAGAGGATGTGGTTGCCTTATGCCGGGAAAACTTAGGACAGGAGGGTGTATGAACAAGCGAACCCTATTTACAGCATTTCTATTTCTATTCCTTGCACCAGCCACCATAATCGGAGGTGTGGTGTTTTTGGACGACAGAAAATACTACTTTATCAGTCTGCTGCTTGTGGTCTATACGATGATTCCCTTTTTTATGAGTTTTGAGGGCAGAAAACCCCAGGCTAGAGAAATCATATTGATTGCCGTCCTTACCGCTATCGCTGTGGCAGGGCGAGCGGCCTTTTTCATGGTACCTCAGTTCAAGCCGGTTATTGCATTGATTATAATTGCCGGCGTTTGCTTTGGCGGAGAAGCTGGTTTTCTAGTAGGGGCGATGACTGCTCTGATTTCTAACTTCTTCTTTGGAATGGGACCTTTTACCCCCTGGCAGATGTTCTGTCTGGGACTCATCGGCTATCTGGCCGGCATTCTGGTGCAAAAAAGATTGCTAAAAACAACGAAAGCCTCTCTTTGTATATTCGGAGGGCTTTCTACATTTCTTATATACGGTGGAATCATGGATCTCAGCTCCGTGCTTGCCTGGGCAGGCAGCCTTTCCTGGGAGCTTGTAGGCGTTACCTATGTGGCGGGATTGGCTTTCAATCTAGTGCATTCTGCATCGACTGTAATATTCCTGTTCTTCTTAGCAAAGCCCATGATGGATAAATTGGAGCGGATTAAGACCAAGTATGGCCTCATTCAGCGTTGATATATACTCTAGGAACCCGCTTGCTGATCCGGCACACAATCTCATAATTGATTGTGCCGGTTTTTTCTGCGATTTCGTCGGCCAATATGGTGTTTTCGTCCTGTCTTCCTATCAATACTACCTCATCGTATTTCTTCACATCGGGAATGTCTGTGACATCTATCATGCATTGATCCATGCAGATATTTCCAACCACGGGGGCGTACTGTCCACGAACCAGCACCCTGCCTTTTCCGGAAAGAAAGCGGGGATAGCCATCGGCATAGCCTATAGGAATGGTGGCAATCAGGCTCTCCCTGTCTGTTACAAAATGTCTGCCATAACTAATGGAGGTTCCCGCTGGGACTTTTTTGATGAAAACAATATTCGCCTTCAGGGTCATAGCGGGCTTCAGATCGATAATGCTTCTATCCACCTGGTCAGAAGGATAGCAACCATAGAGGATGATACCGGGACGTACCGCATCGAACCAGGCTTCCGGGACTTCCATAATCGCAGCGCTGTTGGCATGCGTCCTAAAATTCACCGGAACACCGGCTTCCTCCAGACTTCCATAAAAGTTATTGAAATTCTCAATCTGTTGCAGGGAAAAGCTCTTGTCTCTTTCATCTGCGACGGCAAAGTGGGAGAAGATGCCTTTTATTCGAATGTTGGGAAGTCCATGAATTCCAACGATCTCATTGACGCTTTCCTTGTTTGGCATAAAGCCGATTCTACCCATACCGGTTTCCACTGCCACGAGGACCTCTACCGTTCTGCCTGCCTCCGCAGCTATCGCAGAGAGGGCGCGAGTGGCAGAATAGGAGGAAACAACGGGGGTTATGTCGTAGTCGATGAGAGTTTTTTGGTAATGCCAGGGAGTAAGTCCAAGCATGATGATGGGACAGGTTATATGTGCATTCCGAAGTTGTATGGCTTCGCTGAGGGTCGCTACTGCCAAAGTGGAGACGCCGTTGTCCAACAGAACCCGCGAGACTTCCGCAGCGCCGTGGCCGTATCCATCAGCCTTGACAACGCCGATAATGGGCGTGTTTCCGACCCTGCGTTTGATCTCGGTGATGTTGTGTTTGATACAGCTAAGATCTATCTCAGCCCAGACGGGCCTCAGTGTTTCTTTAAGCATGGTTACTCCTCATATGTAATTTGTCTAAATAAAAAAAGTTTTCGGGGGTGAAAAATTGTTCTCGAGCCCCATCTGTGCAAATTGTCAGGTAGTACGTCGATTTGTTTATCTAATTGTCCATTTCTGTGCAAATTATTGAGTTGTACGTTGATTTATTGGGGTATTTCCTCTCAATCAGGCGTACAACTTGATTTTTTGCTCAGCCAGAGGCAAATTTAGCTGTTATTTACGTACAACTTGATTTTTTGCTCACTTTGCTGCGAATTAAGGGTTGAACTGCTACAGGAGTTGACCACAACCACAATTTTTGCACATTTGGTGGAAGAATCATGATGTGTGTGTGAACTGTAACATTATTGACAGTATACAAGATGAAGTTCTAAAAAACAACTTGGCTGATTCTTGGTCCATTTGTGCAATGATCGGCCTAATTAAATGGCAGTGTGGATTGTAACTATTTACCTTTTTAAAAGCAACCAATTTGTGCAGAACATTTTGACAATTAACAGAAACTCGTGTATATTTAATGATATGTATCTAAGACAATCCGATTAAATTGGTCTCCGATTTTTAACTGCCCATAGAACTTGCTTATGGCGGTAAAAACGATAGGGTTGGGGGAGTAATTCCTCAGCCTGCCGGTGCGCAAAGGAGAGCAGAAGGACATTTTGTAAAGAAAACAAATCTTGGAAAGGACGTGGTTTCACATGAAGAGACTAAAGTTTTCAAAACAAAAGTGCATAGGCTGTCAGCTGTGCGGGCAGGTTTGCTCCGCAACGCATGAGGGCGCCTTTGTACCTTCCAAGGCACGGGTTTTTATTGAGACCTATTATGACAAGGGCGGCGACTTAAAGTACAAGGATTCCTACTGCAACTTATGCGGAATCTGCTTCAAGAACTGTCCAACCGGTGCCATTTCCATGGACGATAAGATTTTAGTAGATCACGAATTGTGCATCGGTTGCGGCACTTGTGCAGAAAAGTGCCCGAGAAAGGTTGTGCGGCTAAGAGAAGAAAAGTCCTACATATGCAATACCTGTAATGGCGATCCCATGTGTGTAAAGGTCTGCCCGCAAGGCGCATTGATCTTTGAATAGGAAGGAGGCATAAGCATGTTAGGTTACCAGAACAAAGTGCTCAGGGTAGATCTGAGTAAAAGAACAGCTAAAACTGAGCCCCTTCGCATGGATTGGGCCGAAAAATACATAGGCTCGAAAGGGCTATCCATTAAATATCTATATGAAGAATTGAAACCGGGAATCGATCCCCTGTCTGCGGACAACAAACTGATTTTCATGACCGGGCCCATGACCGGGACTACAGTACCCTGCTCCGGAAAACTGGGTGTGGCGGGCAAGTCACCCGCAACGGGGACCATCTGTGACTGCTCTATCGGTGGGCATTCAGCTCTGCGAATCAAGTATGCAGGTTATGACGCAATCATTTTAGAGGGAGCGCTGGATAAACCGGGGTACATTCTTATCGAAGATGACAAGGTCAGTTTTGAAGACGGTTCTGAGCTATGGGGCAAGGGCAGTCACGAGACAGAAGCCATCCTCATCGACAAATATGACCATGATTACAGCGTGCTGTCTATTGGGCCTGCCGGTGAAACACTTAGTGGTATGGCCTGTATCACCTCAGATTACTACAGACAGGCGGGAAGAGGCGGCATGGGTGCCGTTATGGGTAGTAAAAACCTGAAAGCTGTCGTGGTAAAGGGTACCGGCAGTGTAAAGATACCCAATATTGAAGAAGCGGTAAAACGAATTGCAGAAATTGAAAAGGAAGATACCCTGCTGGAGGACAATACTTTTGTCTTCGATTTAGGTACCACTGCATTTTTGGAAGCCTGCCAGGACGGTGGCATTCTGCCATACAAGAACTTTTCTGACACCACGGATGAAAACTGGACGGAGTATAACGGCGAAGTTCTCATGGAAAAGCTGCAAGGAAAGCGTGGATGCGGAAGCTGTGGCCTTGGCTGCGGCAATTTCCTGAAAATCGGCGATGCCATTTGTGAAGGGCCCGAATACGAGACCATTGCTGCCTTTGGGCCAAACGCTGGCAACCGAGATCCCGAAGCCATTGTGAAAGCCAACCAGGTAGCAGACGATATGGGTCTGGACACCATCAGCGCCGGTGACGTGTTGAACTGGGCTATGGAGATGACCGAAAAGGGTGTCCACGATTTTGGCATCCGCTTCGGTGAGATGGATAAATACATCGAGTATTTGAAGATGATGGCCAGAGGCGAAGGCATCGGAAAAGAACTGGCTATGGGCGTAAAAAAACTGGCTGAGAAATACGGCGGAAGCGATTTTGCTATGCATGTCAAGGGCCTGGAATATCCTCAATACGAACCACGCGGGTCCTGGGGTATGTCTCTGGCTTATGCTGTTTCTGACCGTGGAGCCTGCCACATGAGAGCCTATGCGCCAAATGAAGAGGTGTTTGCTGCTTCCATTCCTCCATATACCCCGGAGGGCAAGGGTGAAATGGTATTTAACCTTGCGCAGTTTAATGCAGTAAAATTCAGTCTCTGCATCTGCGACTTCTGGGCAACCCTCGGCATGGATACCATGGCAGAGCTGATGACCCTGGTCACAGGTAAGGAATGGACTGCTGATGATATGGCCGAGGTAGGCACAAGGGTCATCAACATCGCAAGAGCTTTCAATCAGAGAGAGGGCTTCACGGCAAAGGACGATACCGCACCAAAGCGCATATTCAACGATGCTCTAAAAAGCGGACCCGCTGCGGGACAGAAGATTCCCGAAGAAGCCTTTGAAGACATGAAGCAACAGTACTATGCAGTTATGGGATGGAACGCAGACGGGACGCTCCCTGACAGCCTGATCGCTACGCTGTAAAGTAAACAAACCAATACCATCATGGATTGAAACACCTGGAATTGCGTAGAATAACAAATGCCCGCCCGGGAGGTTGATAGTCAAAAATGAAAATAAAAATTACATTACGGGGGACATTAACCAAGCATTTTGAAGGCGAAAAAGAACGGATCGCAGAGGTTCCCGATGACTGCACGGCTGAAGAAGCATTGAGGCTTGTTGGCATCGACTGGACCAAGATTGACAATTTTGGGTTTGTCGCGATTAACGGTATGCGCGTTATGATATATGACAAACTGAAAGACGGCGATGAGTTAAAAGCCTATTCGAAGATTTCAGGCGGTTGATAAACGAACGGATAGAATGCCCCCATTTTTATGGGGGCATTTTGTTTACAGAACAAGGCTATCGAGATAAGAAAGGTGAAGAGAATATGGTTGAAAGTGCAAAACTTTTATATGTAAATTTAAGTGATAAGACAATACGTACCGAGTTCCTTCCCGGAGAGATCTATCGCAAGTATCCCGGAGGGTCGGCGCTTGGA
>CAYLVS010000078.1:0-6469 GCA_964387185.1 uncultured Oscillospiraceae bacterium
TAATACAGGTCTTCGCGAAACTTTCCGGCAGAACCGCTTCGGCTTTTTCAACATGTATATCACAATTACGGCTGCTTGCGTTCTGGTCGTTTCGTTTTTTCTGCGCAATGAGTTGGATATTGTTATAGTCCTTCAAGTACTCATGTGGATGCAAGTGTTTATGATCGGTACAGGCCGTGGCCTTATGGAGACCTATTCCCATTATATCTACTTAATACCCGGATCTCCTTTCAGGAAGGTGATTTGGAGCAACATGGAACTGATGTTGCGAACTGCTTCAGAAAGCGTGCTGTTCCTAGGGATTCCCGGGATTATTTTGAACAGCAATCTCGCGGTTATTTTAGGCTGCATGGTGGTATATGTCCTCTTTTCTCTAATGCTGCTGGGTATAAACTATTTATCAATGCGCTTTACCGAGGCAAACATTTCCCAGGGCATACTCATAATAATCTACATTTTTTCTGTTCTGTTATTCCTTGCACCGGGGCTTGCAGCAGCTCTCATTATCGGGTTTTCCGTGGGAGGGCTTCCGGGAACACTAATCGCGCTTTTCATTCTCTCTGCCTGGGAACTGGTTGTGGCTCTGGTGTGCTTTGCGCTTTCCCAAAATGTACTTCATAACTGCGACATGCCAACGATCAAGAAATAGCGGAAGCTGGGGGACGGAAGCAAAAGAACCGTCCCCCAGCTTCCACAAAAAAAGATTGACAACTTGGCGAAGATTGGTATAATTAGATAGACTAACTAACTACAATGGGGATTGATTGAGGGATTCGTAGTAAAGGAGAAGGAAGAAGCGCATGGATACATTTGAAAGAGGATTGAATGAACTGTTAATCCAGACCTTTCGGGATATCCTTAAAGTTGAAGAACTCATTCTTCAAAGGAGTGCCCCCAGGCTTTCAATCACAGAAGTGCATTTGATCGAAGCTGTGAGAAAGGGTGAGGACAGAGCCTTAACGGTCAGTGAGATTGCCGGCGAGCTCCAGATAACAGTACCATCGGCGACGGTGGCAGTCAACAAGATGGTCAACAAAGGTTATGTTACCAAAGAAAAGAGCAACGAAGACGGTCGCGCCGTGATTATCCGACTTACTCGTGAAGGAGAAAAGATTTTCCGACTTCATCGCTATATCCATCTGAAACTGGTTCGAGCGGCTGCCCGGGATTTGACTGACGAGGAAAAGGATACTCTGTTGATGGGGGTCAGACACTTGGACGAATTCTTCAAGGAGAAAATGGCTAAATATGGAGGAATGAATGAGTTTTCAAATCATAGGAACAGGTAGAGCTCACCCGGAGTTCGTACTGGATAATGAAACGCTGTCGGAGATCGTTGATACAGACAACGAGTGGATCGTCAGCAGGACAGGGATAAACACCAGATATGTAAGCACCCATGAAACGATTACAGAGCTCTCGGTAAAAGCAGCTCACCGCGCTTTAGAGAAAGCAGGCCTTACTGGAAAAGACCTAGATATGATTTTCTGTTCCACTATGAAAGGGGATTTTGCCTGCCCATCACTTGCATGCCTGGTGCAGCGAGATATTGACGCGAATTGTCCCGCAGTGGATCTTAACGCGGCATGCACCGGGTTTATCTATGCACTGGATCAGGCAGATGCTTACATCGCTTCCGGGAAGGCAGAGACGGTGCTGGTCGTCAGCGCTGAGATGATGACACGTCATCTCGATTGGACAGACAGAGGCACTTGTGTCCTGTTTGGAGACGGAGCCGGTGCTGTTGTCCTTAGAAAAGGCGATGGTTTGAAATCTATTAAAATCACGGCTAAAGGAGATGATCAGTTATTGGTCATCGGCAATACCTTCTGCCCCAGTCCCTACGGGAAGCAGCCCGAGTTGGACCCACAATTTCGAATGAAGGGCGGAGAAGTGTTTAAGTTCGCGGTGACCTCAGTTCTCCGTGATGTAAAAGAAGTCATGAAAGCGGCCGGTGTCAAAGTGGAAGATGTGAAAATGATGATTCCCCACCAGGCCAACCTGAGAGTCTTCCAGGCGGCAAAGGACAAATTGGGTTTTACGGATGAGCAATTGGCAATGGGAATCGATCATTACGGAAATACGTCGTCTGCGAGTATACCATTGCTGCTGGATGAACTGGTGGAGGAAGGAAAGCTAGAGGCAGGAGACATTCTTGTAATGACTGCTTTTGGAGGCGGACTGACTACCGGAGCTTGTGTTATTAAGTTATAAATAACTTGTAAATAATAAAAATTATATGGAGGTAAGGATTATGACATTTGAGAAGATTGCAGAACTGATTGCAGAGAACAAGGATATGGACGTTGCGGGTATTACTATGGAAACATCCTTTGAGGATATGGAGCTGGATTCGCTGGACGTAATCGAGGTTGTCATGTCGATCGAAGAAGCGTTTGGGGTCACTTTGGAGATTGAGGACAGCGTTAAAACTGTCGGAGATTTAGTAGGTTTGGTTGATAGCTTAGCTAAATAAGCACACAGATTCTTGGAATTGGAGCCGTAAAAGTATGAAGACGATCATAACAGAACTACTGGGAATCGAATACCCAATCCTGCAGGGCGGCATGGCCTGGGTGGCCAATGCCTCCCTGGCGGGAGCCGTATCAAATGCAGGAGGACTTGGCATAATCGGTGCGGCAAATGCTCCTGTTGAAGCGGTGCGGGAAGAAATCCGAAAGGTCAGAGAACTGACAGAGAAACCATTCGGTGTCAACATCATGCTCATGAGTCCTTTTGTGGATGACATCGCAAAGCTGGTTATAGACGAGAAAATAAAAGTAGTAACTACAGGCGCAGGTCTGCCTTCACAATACATGAAGGACTGGATCGAAGCCGGCATTATCGTAATTCCGGTGGTACCATCCTGTGGTATGGCGAAGATGGTACAACGGTCCGGAGCATCCGCCGTCATCGCAGAAGGCGGAGAAGCGGGAGGACATATCGGTGAACTGAACACCATGTCTCTCGTGCCTCAAGTACGGGATGCGGTAGATATCCCAGTCATCGCGGCCGGTGGTATCGCAGACGGAAGAGGAATTGCAGCCGCATTTATGTTGGGGGCATCCGCTGTACAAATGGGAACCCGGTTCCTGGTAGCTAGAGAATGTACAATACACAGAACTTATAAAGATAAAATACTTAAATCGAAAGACATCGATACCATGACGACAGGAAGAAGGCTCGGTCATCCGGTGAGGGCATTGAAATCACCATTTACCAGAGCTTTTATGAAAAATGAAAACGACTCCGCCAAAACCCTCGAAGAATTGGAGGCTTTCGGAGCCGGCGCATTGCGAAAAGCTGTACTAGAAGGCGACGAAAAGGACGGCTGCTTCATGGCAGGCCAAAGTTGCGGATTGGTAAAGAAGGAACAAACAGCAGAGGAAATTATTCAGGAGCTGATGAAAGAGACAATAGAGGCATTCAATGGTGGGCTACAATGGGTAAAATAGCAATTGTTTTTTCAGGGCAGGGTGCCCAGTACAGCGGTATGGGTAAAGAACTGGGAGAGTGTTCGGAGGCTGCGGCCAAGGTTTTTGAAATGGCGGATCGCCTAAGACCGGGTACTTCAAAGCAATGTTTTGAAGGGTCAAAAGAAGAACTCCTGCTAACCGAAAACACACAGCCGTGCCTTTTCAGCGTAGGTTATGCTGCCGCCGCAGCTCTCACGGAAAAAGGCATAAAAGGGGATTGTGCTGCCGGCTTTTCAGTGGGAGAGATCACAGCCCTGGCTTACGGAGGATGTCTTTCCGAAGAAGACGCCTATCGATTTGTAATGAGAAGAGCGTTGGTAATGCAGGAAAGCAACCGAAAAAACCCGGGTACTATGTTTGCGGTGTTAGGTCTTGATCGTGAGCAGGTTTTCGGGCTTTGCAACACCGGAAAGGGATGGTATCCTGTTAACTTCAATAATGCTACTCAGATTTCCGTTGCCTGTACTACAGAGTCCGCAGATGGATTCCCAAGTGCTGTGACAGCTGCAGGGGGAAAGCCAATTAAGCTGGCAGTGAGCGCGGGCTTTCATTCACCTATGATGAACGAAGCCAGAAAACAGTTGGAAGAAGAGTTTAGCGACTTGAACTTTACCGTGGGCAGTACTCCTGTCTATTCCAATTTGACAGCAGAACCCTATCAAGGGTTGACGCAGCTCTTTCAGCAAATCAACTCGCCGGTGCTCTGGCATCCTCTCATTCAGAACATGGGCAGAGATGGGGTAGATACATTCATTGAAGCCGGTCCCGGAAAAACCCTCAGCAATATGATTGCGAAAATTCTTCCGGAAGCACGTATTCTTAATGTTGAAGACAAGGAGAGTCTCGAGAAAACAGTGGAGGTTTTGAATAATGCTGACAAGTAAAAACGCAATTATAACAGGTGCAAGCCGGGGAATCGGGCGGGCTATCGCCATGGAGTTTGCGAAAAATGGTGCAAATATCGCCTTAATTTACGGAAGCAATCGAGAAGCCATGGAAAAGACGGTCAATGAAATAAAAGCCCTTGGCGTAAACGCGGTGGCTTACCAGTGCGATGTGAGTTCTTTCAACGAAACGAAGGAAACGATAGGCAAAATACTCGATGACTTCTCACATATTGATATTTTGGTCAACAATGCCGGAATAACGAAAGATGGATTATTGTTAACCATGGATGAAAGCAGCTTCGATCGTGTTGTCGACACCAACCTAAAGGGCAGTTTCAACATGATCCGCCACCTCTACTCCCATATGATGCGGCAGAGGAAGGGAAGGATCATAAACATCTCCTCCGTTTCCGGCCTTATGGGCAATCCGGGACAGGCCAATTATTCCAGTGCCAAGGCGGGAGTCGTCGGACTCACGAAAACAGTGGCAAAAGAGCTTGCAGGAAGAAATGTGACCTGTAATGCCATCGCTCCCGGTTTTATCGAAACGGACATGACGGAAAGCCTTTCAGACAAAACGAAAAGTGCTGCTGTTGATTTAATACCATTGAAAAGAATGGGTAGTCCGGAAGAAGTGGCTAAGCTTGCGGCCTTTCTTGCTTCCGATAACAGCGGTTACATAACCGGTGAAGTGATAAAGATTGACGGAGGGTTATACATTTGAGACGAGTAGCGATAACAGGATTGGGAGTCATATCTCCAATCGGAAATACAATAGGGGTATTTCAGAAAAATTTACTGACAGGCGTCTGTGGCATCGATTATATTACGCACTTTGACACAGATGATTATAAAGTCAAAATAGCTGCAGAAGTAAAGGATTTTAACATTACGGATTATATTGATAAAAGCGAAGCGCGCCGCATGGATCTTTACACGCAATATGCAGTAGCCGCTGCAGAACAAGCTGTCGCGCAAAGCGGCATAACAGGTGCAGTAGCGCCGGAACGACTTGGTGTTTATGTAGGTTCCGGAATAGGCGGGATGGATACTTTTATTTCCACCACAGAAAAATTCCTAAGCGGAGGACCGAGGAAAGTATCTCCTCTTTTTATCCCTATGATGATCTCCAACATGGCGGCGGGAAACATCGCCATCCGCTACAAAGCCATGGGGCCGTGTCTTCCGGTGGTGACAGCCTGTGCCACATCCTCCCATGCGATAGGGGAGGCCTATCGTGCCGTCCGTTTTGGCTATGCGGATGCGATCATTGCAGGAGGAACCGAGGCTGCTATTAATGGCCTTGCTATTGCCGGATTCACAAACAGTACGGCTCTCTCAACTAGAAATGTTCCCAACGACAGTTCCATTCCCTTCGATGCCAGGAGAGACGGCTTCGTAATCGGAGAAGGTGCCGCTATTGTAATCCTGGAGGAATACGAACACGCAAAGAGACGTGGGGCAAAGATATTCGGGGAAATGACCGGTTATGCCAACACTTGTGACGCTTTTCATATCACCGCTCCTCATTCAGAAGCAGAGGGAGCAGCCAATGCGATCCGACTTGCACTGGATGAGGCAGGCTATACAAAGGAAATGAAGCTGTATTACAATGCCCATGGAACTTCCACTCCTCTGAACGATAAAGCGGAGACGGTGGCTCTTAAGAAAGTTCTGGGGGAGGATGCGGCAAAAAAAGTGCACATCAGCAGCACGAAATCCATGACAGGACATATGTTGGGAGCCGCGGGAGCCGTGGAAGTCATCGCCTGCGTTACCGCTTTGCAAACCGGTGAGATTCCACCCACAATAGGTTATCAGGAACCGGACCCGGACTGTGATCTCAACTATACTCCCAACGTAAAAGTCAAAGCTGATGTAGATTTAGCTATTTCCACATCTCTGGGATTTGGTGGACATAATGCTGCTTTAGTGATAAAGAAAGGGGACTGATGATGAAAACGGCTGATCTGGAAAAGATCCTTCCACATCGCAAACCCATGCTCTTGCTGGATGATGCGGGAATTGACGAATCGGGAAAAGGAGTGGGAATTTACAATGTGAGAGGGGATGAGTTTTTTTTACAGGGTCATTTCCCGGGTAATC
>CAYLVS010000078.1:6479-7779 GCA_964387185.1 uncultured Oscillospiraceae bacterium
GTGAAATGATGGCCCAGACCTGTGCTGTATTGCTGTCAACGGATGCGCAGGGAAAGACCCCCTATTACACCAGTCTGGACAAAGTACGTTTTCGCAACCCGGTGAAGCCGGGAGATCAGGTAAAATTCTTATGTGAAATAATCAAGAGCAAACCGCCCTTCATCTTTGCCCAAGGTAAGGGATATGTCGATGATAAACTGTGCATTCAAGGTGAATTCTCCTTCGCCATTGTTTGAATAATAAGCATTTGCGATTGGGGTCGGTCCTTCAAAACAAATTGAGGTCAGGCCTCTTTTGCATTTTGCTGCGAATGTGATATAGAATTGCCCCCAACTGCATAAATTGACAATAGGGCAAACTGTGGTAAAATTACAGCTATATTTAGTGATTTGGAGAAAAAATAGTGGCGCAAAAACGTAAAAGAGGGGACAGGCGTGAGGCATGGCGGGTCCGCAACCTTGACTCCATGCACCAATTCATGCCCTATGTATTAACAAAGCGATGTGATTCGGAAGTATACATAAACGAGAAGGTGGATGTAACCGAAGCTCTAAAGTACATAGCCGAAAAGAATCAAACGGCGACGGACAACAAGCTGACTCTATTCCATCTCATTTTGGCAGCTTTCTCAAAAACTATAATTCACAGGCCGTACCTGAATCGATTTATCTCCGGCAGGAGATATTATGAGAGATATAAGGTGAGCTTCTCCTTCGTCATCAAGAAAAAGTTTTCGGACAAAGGAGAAGAAAGTCTGATGATTTTACAGACCGATAAGGATTCCACCCTGGATCAAATCAGCCATAAGGTTTCAGAAAATGTACATGAATTAAGAGAAACCGGCGGTAATGACCTGGATGCGATTCTTAATTATCTTGTTAAACTTCCCAGACCGGTACTTCGAGTCTTCGCCGGCATTCTGAACTTACTGGAATATTATAGCTGTATGCCAAAGTTCTTGTCTGAGGTCGATCCTTATTATACAACGGTACTGATTGCCAACCTGGGCAGCATCAAATGCGGAGCACCCTATCATCATCTGGCGGAATACGGGACAAATTCCGTTATGGTTACGGTAGGGGAGATTCATAAGGAAAACGTGATAGACAGTCAAGGAAACTCCCGTGTAAGAGATATTGTGGAAATGGGCATTACTATCGATGAGAGAATCGGAGACGGATTTTACTTTGCAAAGTCTATCAAGTTCTTGAAATATCTTATAAATAACCCTGCACTGCTGGAAAAACAGTTTAAGGAAGAGGTGAAATACGATGATTAAAGCTCCTTGGCTCTCTTTTTA
>CAYLVS010000079.1:0-7679 GCA_964387185.1 uncultured Oscillospiraceae bacterium
AATGACAGGTGTCATACCTCTTTCAAAGGTAAACCCCGCTGCTTGAGCGGGGTTTATCTTTATGCATGATTTTCAGTTGTTAAGATAGTTCTGCTTTTCGTTCTTACGGGCGAATGAACATCTGGACCCAGTAGCCGGAACCGTTTGAGCCGGATACGTAGCCTACGCCGATCTCCGTAAAGTTGCCGTTCATGATATTGGCTTTGTGACCGGGGGAGTTCATCCAACCATTCATTACGGATGTGGGATTCATGTAACCCTTAGCGATGTTTTCACCGGCTGCTGTGTATCTGATACCGAAGGACTTCATCATATCAAAGGGCGAACCGTATGTGGGGGAATTATGAGCAAAGTAATTCTTGTCTCTTAAGTCTGCTGCTTTCACTCTTGCAACGTTTGACAGCTCAGCATTGAACTTCAGCGGGGAGAGTCCCTGGGCTGCTCTTTCTTTGTTCACTAATTCCACTACCTGAGCTTCATAGCTTCCGTTAGTTGCTTTGGTCTCAGCGGGTGCCGCGGGCTTTTCCGTTGTTACCGGTGCTGCAGGCTTCTGGGCTGCTACCGGTGCCGCAGGCTTCTGGGCTGCTACCGGTGCTGAGGGCTTCTGGGCTGCTACCGGTGCTACTGGTTTCTTCGCAACTGCCGGGGGGGCCTTGAGCTTGCTGCAAGCTTCCTGCAGTGCCTGCAGATTAAAGCCGCTCTTCAGGTTGGGCATATATTTCGAGCACAGGTTCTGCATCTGCTCAGCGTTCATTTTGAATGCGATCTGTCCCAGATTGTCCGGACAGGGTTTTTCTGCTGCAAATGCCATGGTCGGCATCATCATTACAACTAACATGCATAAAACTACAACGTATTTGATACTCCTTTTCATACAAATATACCTCCGTATTTCAGTATCCCGAGTCCTTAGTACTCTGTAACACCTGAAAAGTTTACATTTAGATGTCGCAGAGTATTAGTTTCAGACTCCAACTTGTTCGAATCGTTTTGTGCGATCCGATAAAAACAAGTATAGGGGTTCTTTTTGTCGAAAAGAACCCCTCAAAATCTTCCAATTTCAATATTCATCAAATTTTTAACGAAAAAACTAGAGTAGAATCGTCTCCAAAACACGGTCGGTATCGCTCAAGTCGGAGAAATAAAAATCAGGATTACATGCCCGTAGTGACTTCTCATCTGTCCATCCGGTGCCAACGGCGATGCTCGTAATTCCCACCTTTTGTGCGCACAGGATATCGTAAGCACTGTCCCCGATCAAATAGATCTGATTTTTCGTAAAAACGGTATCGCGCATTTCTTCAGCCCGGCGTATGCAAGCATGTGCAACATCCCATTTTTCACCGGCTTCGTCTCCGAAGCCACCCAGCTTAAAATAGTGACCCAATCCCATAGAATCCAACTTTGTCATGGCTCCGATCCGAAGATTGCTGGTAAGCAAAGCGTTTTCGGAATCCGAACTTGCATCAATGGCATCCAAAATCGTCGGAATGCCGGGTAAGACACGTTTTTGCTCATTCTTTTCAAGGACATCCGCAAGCACCTTTTGGTAGTAACTGATTACAGTGGGCAGCTGCTCTTTCTTTATGGCATGGGACTTCATGATACCGTCCAATATCATAGAGTCCATAGCCCCCCCTATATCAGAACTCCCGAAAGCATCCTCGATACCGTAAAGCTCCAGAAAAGTACGGTTCAGCGATATTCTCCCGTCGCTTCCGCAGTGGAGCAGGGTTCCGTCGATATCCCAGAAGATCAATTTGTGAAACGGCTTCAATCTAACATTTCACACCCTTCGAAAATATCACCGAGCTCAGGAAGATCTGCGCTAACGCTGACCACAAAATCCAAGTCATAGAGTTCGGAGATGTTGCGAAGTCTCTCGAAAAATTCACCTAAATCGGGAAGGTGCACATCTTTGTGGCGCAGTATCCCATCTATAAAAATGACCTCAATGTCATGATCCGAGCTGATGATACCGTAGATAAATCCGATATATTCATCAATGTTTGTAATGTGTTCATAATCTTCCATACAAACGACTCTGATTTGATACTTGAGGTCGTACATTAGCCTGTGGTTTTTGTTTATAAATACGATGCTGCCATCTGCAGTCTCCACCATATCGTTGGCCAAGTGTATCATTTTCTTTGTTTTTCCGGACCCTTTATGGCCCGCAAATACTTTCACCAATACGATCGCCCCTTTCTTTTTTATATCTTAATTTTATTATACACTACCCCTGAAAAAGGGCAAGGAAGAAATACTATGATTTCTTCCTTGTATTTTATGTATTTATTTCCTTTTCCCTTTATTATCCATCAATGTAATGTCCTGTTTTGGTTTAGATCAAGCCGTTTGATTCCAGGAAATCTTTTGCAACGTCTTCAATACTCTCACCTTCCACATCCACCAGATAATTCAGCTCGATCATTGCGGGATCATCGATCATTCCCTCCAGTTCATTCAATAGATCTTTCAGTTCCGGATATTTTTCCAATGTATCATTACGGATGAGGGGGGATGCATAATAAGGAGGGAAAAATCCTTTGTCATCTTCAAGAACTTTTAGATTGTACTTTCTGATAGGTCCGTCAGTTGCAAAAGCATCAGTAGCGTCTATATCGCCGTTTCCAATGGCTTGGTATTTCATCGAGATTTCCATTTTCACTGGATCGCCCTTGAATTCCATTCCATAAAGTTCCTTGAGTCCGTCAAAGCCATCCGGACGGTCATAAAATTCGTATCCACCACCGAACACCAGGTTTTCAGACACCTTAGCCAGGTCGCTGTATGTTTCTATCCCATATTCCTCATATACCTCATTTGATACTGCAACTGCATAGGTATTGTTGAGTCCTAAAGGCTCAAGCCATGTTATGTCAAATTGATCGTCAAATTCTTCCGAGACCACACGGTACGCTTCATCAGGATCGCCGATTACGTCCATGTCTAATTGAGCTGTTAAAGCGGTACCGGTATATTCTGCATAAATATCAATTTCGCCTTTCTTAATTGCCTCAAAGCAGACAAAGGTTCCGCCTAAGTTGAGTTTACGGTTAACGCTGAGGTCGGTACTGTTTTCGATCAATTGCGCAAAAATCTCTCCCAGTATCATGCTTTCACTAAAATCCTTAGATCCAATTGTAATCGTATCATCACCACTAGAGCACCCACTCAGTGCCATAGACAATCCAATTACAAGCGTCATTATTACAATGACCCATTTTTTCATTTTCATTTTTTCTCCTCCTATATAAAACAACTTCATTTATAAAAAACCCGGTTGACTTAACTGCAATCCGATTTTTATACATATCCTTCATTTATTGCTGTCAGAAGTCCTAAGTGTCAGTCTGCGTTCAATGTTGGACATCACGTAATCAAAAACCAAGGCCATAATAACAACTGGGATTGCTCCCATCAAAATCAGCTCCAGACTTCGAGTCTGTATGCCGCGGTAAACCGGAAAACCAAGTCCACCGGCACCGATCAGTACACCCATGACTGCTATAGATAATGAGTTCACAGTGGCTATTTTTATTCCTGAAAATATCAAGGGAAACGAAAGTGGCAATTCCACTTTAATTAAACGTTGCAGCTTCGTCATTCCCATTCCTTTGGCCGCATCTATTAAATGCGGCTCTACATCGTTCAAGCCAATGAAGGTGTTGCGGACAATGGGCATCAGTGCATATAGCACCAACCCTACTATGATGGTAGTATTCCCAAGACCAAACACGATCATCAGTAGAGCCAGCAGAGCCAGCGACGGAATGGTTTGCAAAACTTCCGTTATCCATAGAATAGCCTTGTCAAGATATGGAACCCAATAAGCAACCACTCCAAAAAAGACTCCTAAAACAACTGCAATGGCTATGGCTATAAAAACAATATACATATGCTCTGCGATCATTGAAAACAAATTCATGCCCTAACCCCCCTTAACCCTCTCGGCGTGAGGATGCGCTGCAATAATCCAATCAGCCCGCTCAAGACTAAGGCTAAGATTGCAGAGGGAATTGCACCCGACAGTATGAGTTTCGTGTTATAGGTTGCAAGACCCGTCCAGATTGGATCTCCCAACCCCCCTGCACCAATGTACGATGCTAATGTTGCCCAGCTGACTATGTAAACCGTGGAAATCCGTATGCCGCCGATTATAGATGACAGCGCAAGGGGTAATTCTACTTTGAAAAGCATTTGCATGTTGGTCATACCGATGCCTCGGGCTGCTTCCGTGTAGCTGGGGTCCACTTCCGTTATACCTGTATACGTATTTCGCAAAATCGGCAGGATCGCATAAAGACTCAGTATCACTAAGGCAGGCAGCATCCCTATCCCCAGAAATATTAGGGCAAAACCCAACATAACCAAGCCGGGGATAGTCTGTAGCGTTCCGGCTATTGCCAATACAGGGCCTGCTAGTTTTTTGCGGCGCGAGAGTAAAATACCCAGTGGAATGGATATTATGATTCCTACGAAAACAGAAATTCCCACCAACTCTATATGACGGAGGAGATTATTGGTCATCCCCTTTTGATTCTCGATCAGAAAGTCTATCAAAGTCACGATGTCACATCCCCCCATAATACCTCACCCATTGCCTTAGTAATGCTGGTCTTTGTGATGAGGCCGGCAACAGTGTTGTCGGAATTCAATACGAGTACATAGCTTGTTGGGGAAGTGAGAAGAGCATCAAAGGCCACTTGTGCATCATCAGCCACATTTACCACGGGTGCCTCATCTGTAATGATATCCCCGATTTCCATTCCGGCTTTTCCTCGCGCACGTATATCACCTATCGTCGCAACTCCGGCATAGGTATCATCCTCATTTATCACGATGAGGGTGTCCACATCCCGACTTTTCATGAGCTCGATTGATTTGAGCGTCTGATTATTTCTTCCTACTTTAATGACTCTTGTGCGCATAACATCTCCCGCAGTAAGTCCATTGGTCCTGTTATCGATCTGTTTTCCCATAAATCCGGAGATGATAGGATCCGCAGGGTTATGTAGCATCTCTTCAGGTGAAGCCATTTGAAGGATTTTTCCCTCGTTCATAAAGACGATGGTATCGGCCATTTTGAGAGCTTCATCCATATCATGGGTCACAAAGACTATAGTCTTTTTCAGTTTTTTCTGAAGTCGTCTCACTTCATCTTGAAGTGTGTCACGAGTGATGGGGTCAAGAGCTCCAAAAGGCTCATCCATGAGTATGATGGGCGGCGAGGCTGCCAGTGCTCTCAGGACACCGATTCTCTGCTGTTGTCCCCCCGACAATTCTGATGGGTACTTGTGAGCGTTTTCTTCGTAAGGCATGTTGACCATTTCAAGCAATTCGCGCACGATGCTCTGCCATTTATCTTTCGGGTATTTCAGCAACTTTGGTACCACTGCAATATTTTGTTCTACAGTCATGTTGGGGAATAAGCCGATCTGCTGGATTACATAGCCGACTCCCCTTCGCAGCTCTACAGGATTCATCTCTGTGATGTCCTTGCCATCAATATAAATCTTTCCTTCATTTGGTTCGATCAAGCGATTGATAGTCTTGAGAGTGGTGGTTTTCCCACAGCCACTGGGGCCGATGAGCACCACAAATTCTCCCTGCTGAATTTCAAAACTCAATTCATCCAACACCAAGGTCTTCCCATATTTTTTACTAACTTTTTCAAACTTTATCATTCTATACCACCTTCTTTTGTAAGTAACCACTCCATAATAACATCAAGTTGTTACTTGTGTCAAATCAAGGGCACTAAAAAAATCGTGCTATGGAACCAAATGCACGATTAATAAATAGAAAAAAAACCGGGATGCTGTTGGAAAATGGGGTATATGGAGCCTTGTAGGAAAAAGATGTCGTGCGATTATTCCGAATCGGTTATTTCAATAAATTCTTTTACTCGAATCTGGCTATTGTCATCTCCTACGAAGTAGATGGTGTCTCCCTCATATAAGAATGCATATGGCCCCGGAGACATGAGCAAGGTGTCGTGATGACGAATTCCAATCACTGTGGCAGTTGTATTGTGCCAAAAATTAACTTGCGAAAGCGTTTTCCCGGCACAGTGAGAAGAAGCTTCTATGGTGGCTTCGAAGGGAACAAAAGGATTGACGGATTTAAAGCGTTCAATGCGGTCCATCAGCTCATTAATGCTATTTTTTAAGGATTTGCCATCCTCCATTTGCTTGTCCAACTGCTGGAGGATTTCAGTTTTCATGACTCCTACACTCTTGATATCGCGAAACTGCTTGACGAACTGTGCGGCATTTTCCTCGGATAAAATGGTCACACCGCTACCCTTCACCGTCTCCACGATTCTAAGATCTGCAAGTATGGAAATGGCTCTCCTGGCAGTCTCCGGCGATACCCCGTACTGGCTGGCTAACGAGGAGCGGGTATAGATGCGCTCCCCCACTTTATAATGCTTTTCGACGATTTTTGCAGCCACATCAGCAGCAATTTGCTGGTATCTCGGCGTTGTGACTTTTACCTTCTCATCCATTCTTAACCCCCCGCTTATACAGCACTAAATACAGCACCTCACGGTTTCAATCCTATCAGCTATCTGCTCTGTTATCAAGTGTTTGCAGTCGAAGTTGGCCACAGGCACCGTCTATATCCATGCCCAGCTCCCTTCGGATCGTAGTCTGAATCCCCTTCTCCTCTAAAATCTTGCTGAAGTTCTCCGCCACCTGCCGGTCGGTAGATGCGTACTCCCGTTCGCTGACGGGGTTGAGAGGAATCAGATTTACATGACAGAGCATGTGCCGCAGTTTATTCGACAGCTCTTCCGCATGAGACAGCTTGTCATTGACTCCTTTGATCATGGCGTATTCGAAGGTGATGCGTCTGCCTGTTTCCTTCGTATGGTTACGACAGGCTTGCAACAACTCCGCCATAGGGTACTTTTTGTTAATAGGCATGAGTTGGTTGCGGACTTCATCATTAGGCGCGTGGAGAGAAATAGCCAAATTGACCTGTGGAAAATCCTTGCCAAAGGCTACTATCTTAGGTATGATCCCGCAAGTGGAGACGGTAATGGCCCGAAGGCCCATATTCAGCCCTTCCTCTGCATGGATCAGCTCAATAAAGCGACACAGGTTGTCATAATTATCAAAAGGCTCTCCAATACCCATTACTACTACATTTCCGATTCGTTCCCCTGTATCTTTTCCGATGGAGAGGACCTGGTCCAGCATTTCCGCAGGAGAAAGGTTGTCTGCCCTTCCCCCAATAGCCGAAGCGCAGAAGGCGCAACCCATCCTGCAACCGGCCTGAGAGGAAATGCAGACGGAGTTCCCATAACGGTATTTGAGGAAGACGCTCTCAATGGCATTGCCTCCCTTCAGCTTGAACAGGTACTTTCTGGTACCATCCTTTGCAGATATTTGGAGTTTTTCCATTTCCAACGTCTCAATAAACGCAATTTCAGCCAGCTTCTCCCTCAGACCCTTTGGTAGGTTTGTCATTTGTTCAAAGGTGAAGACACCCCTTGACAGCCATTCAAAGATCTGAGATGCGCGATATTTTTTTTCGCCGATACTCGCCAGCAACTGCTCCAGTTCTCCGATGGTCATAGACTTGATATCTGCTTTCATTTCTCCTCTTTCTATCTCTGTAGCTTTTCTACATCGATGCCGGTCTTGTGTCCATTCAAATCGTATTCC
>CAYLVS010000080.1:0-6164 GCA_964387185.1 uncultured Oscillospiraceae bacterium
CTGTGGGGGTTTTAGCGCAGGTCTGTGATCATAAACTGAATCTTTTCGGAACCGTTCCACCGGTTGATTCCCGGATAACCTGCTATATCCACCGGCCGGTCCTGTTCATAATAGTGTCGAAACTCATCCGCCCTACCAAAGAGAATGCAGGGAATTCCATCGGCGGAAAATCGCACATGTTGCTGTCTGTCACCCATATAGCAGGGATCTGCCAGTGAAACACTCCGCATCGCAAACATGGGTTTCGAATTCTTATGACCGTAGGGTTCCAGCTTCTCCAAGCAGGAAATCAGTTCATGGTTCAAGTCTTCCGCCTCAAGTTCTACATCGATGTTGAGCTTGGATTGAAACAAAAAGGGATCTTCGTTATAATGACTTTCTGCGGAAGCGCGGAGCGCTTCCCGCAGGGGCTGCAGATTTGCTCTGTCCATGGTAAATCCGCAGGCCCCTGCGTGGCCGCCAAATTTATCGAACAGATGGCGACATGCAGAAAGCATCTCATACAGGTCCAAACCTTCTATGCTTCTGCCAGTCCCCTTCAGTTTATCATCGCCGGTGGGGGTGACGATAATCGTCGGAAGATTGTACTTATCCTTTATCTTTCCTGCCACAATACCTGTAATTCCTTCATGGGCATTGGGAAGATCCAGGACCAGGAACCGTGTCTCTGATTCCGTCTGATCTACCTTGTCTACGGCTTCCTCGAAAGCTATGTCCTGAATCCGTTTCCTTTCCCGGTTGTTTTCCAACAGATGATCCGATGCCTCTTTCCATTCCCGCTCTGTGGCGGCTGTGAGTAATTTCACCCCGGTACTGGCCGAGAGCATGCGGCCTGCCGCATTTAGGTGAGGCACTATAACATATGCTATGTTTTCAGAATTTATTTCACCATCTTTTAGTCCGGCACCCCGGATGAGTATCGAGAGCCCCAATCTCTTTCCGCTATTAATCACACGCATTCCATACTTGACCATGGTTCTGTTTTCCCCGGAGAGGGGAACGATGTCACCCACCGTGGCAATCGCTACCAAATCAAGTGCTTTGTTCAGATCCGCTTTCGTCAGCTTCTTAGGCAATTTACGTTGCAATGCCTGCGCCAACTTAAAGACCACTCCGCAGCCGCAAAGCCCCTTTTCCGGGTAAGGGCACTCCTCCTGTTTAGGGTTAATCAACAAGCAAGACGCCGGTTTGTCGTTGAGGTTATGATGGTCTGTTACGATAACGTCCAGGCCCAGCTCTTTTGCATATTCCACCTCGTCATAGGACACGCTGCCACAGTCAACAGTGATGATGAGATCCGCACCATTTTCCTTTATTTTAGCGATTGCCTCCCGGTTCAGTCCATAGCCTTCGTCAAAACGGGAAGGAATATAATAGGATAAATTCGCCTTTAGCCTCCCCAGCATTTCTAACATCAAGCTGACTCCGCATACGCCGTCCGCATCGTAATCTCCATAGATGCAGATGTGCTCTTTTTTATCCAGGGCTGCTAAAACTCTGTCCGCGGCTTCCTTCATATTCTTCATTAAAAAAGGATCATGGGTCAGTTGCGGTCTGTCAGAAAGAAATTCCTCCACAGACTCCTGACCTATGATGCCTCTTTTCTCTAAAAGCGATATCACGATGTCTTTATTTTTTTCTCCTATTGGAAAAATCCATTCCTTCTGCATTATAACTCCTGTTACAGATAGTTCCTTGGATTCTTGTATTCTCCGTTGACCCGAACCTCAAAGTGGAGATGGGGACCTGTTGACATACCGGTACTTCCGGACAGGGCAATGGTCTGTCCCCTCGTTACAATATCACCGGTCTTCACTTTCAGCTGACTGTTATGGGCATACAGGGTAACAATGCCTCCGCCATGGTCGACCATTACCATATATCCGTAACTGTTGTTCCAGGCTGCTTTTATGACCTTGCCCGCGTTTGCTGCAACGATTGCATTGCCTTTCGCCACACCGAAATCCATACCTGTATGTAATTTCTTTACATTCAAAATTGGATGAATTCGGTAACCGAATTCTGAAGTAACTCTTTTAGTTGACGGTGCCGGCCATCCGAGCACACCTCCGACGTAATCCCCGGTACCCTGCAGCCTTAGAATTTCAGCAACAAGTGCATTTGCCTCCGCGTTCACAGCATCGATCTGCTTTTCAAGCGCCTTATTATCGCCGGCCACTTCGGCCTTTAACTGGGAAACATCACCTCTGCTGGTTTGGAGTTGGCCTTGTTTTGCGGCTTCTGCCTGCCTTTTTGTGGACAGCTTAACCTTAAGTTCTTCCAGTTGCTTTCTGTACTTATCGATGGATTTGTGTTGTTCTTCAAGCTGTTCCAGCAAAGAAACATCATTGTCAAAGATTTTCTGAGCCATATCCAAGTTCGTCAAAAAATCTGTTATGCTCTCCGAACCCAAAAGAACTTCCAGAATACCAACATCTCCATTTTTGTACATTGCACGAATCCGGTTGGCCATCTCTTCGTTCTGTTGATCGATGTCGGCTTGCTTGGCTTTCAGCTGAGCTTCTACTTCCTCAATCTTCTTATTGGTCTGGGCGATTTCGCCCTGCAGATCCCGAATCTCCCCTTCTGCGGCTTTAATGAGGCTGTCCAAATTCTTAATCTGGGAATTTAACTTGCCCTCTTCGGCTTTCCCTGCTTTCAATTGCTGTTGTAGCCGATTGATCTGCTTGTTCAATTCATCCAGCTTGTCCTGCTCATTGCCGCCAAAACTGACACCTACGCTCAACATTGAGAATAACAACACCGCAACAAGACTCCAGCAAATCCAACCCTTCTTCCTCATTTCCCAAACCCCTTCCCTTATGTGTCTAAGAATCTCCGCATTGAAATGATGCTGCCAAAGGCTCCGATGCTGATACCGAGAGCCATAAATATCATGACTAGATTAAAGATCAAGAAGCGCTCCGGAACCATTGTAACAGAGAACATCAAAAACATATCCGTCCCGAAGAGTTCCATAACCTTACTGTAAATCAAACTCACCAGTCCCACAGACACGGCTGCGGAAAGGAAGCCGATGAGCACTCCCTCCACTAGGAA
This sequence comes from uncultured Oscillospiraceae bacterium, assembly GCA_964387185.1. Lineage (GTDB taxonomy): Bacteria > Bacillota > Clostridia > Peptostreptococcales > Anaerovoracaceae > UBA1426. The sequence continues at coordinate 3,061 of CAYLVS010000080.1, forward strand.
GGGGCCCCTGATAAACCAGTTGTTGGCTCCCACGTATTTCATGATGTTGATTTCACGGGCTCTGGCTAAGACCGTCAGCTTGATGGTGTTGGCTACGACAACTACGGACACCACCACAAGAGAGATAATGATGACCAGAGCACCTGTCCGTATATAATCCGTAACTGACAGCAGCTTGTCCACTGCTGTCTGGTAATACTTGATATCTTCAATCCCTTCATATTTCTTTGCCGCTTCCACCACGCTGTCTGCCAGCTCCAAATCGGAGACCTGCACCCTGATGGAGTTGGGAAGGGGGTTTTCCGTGAACCCGTCCAATAGAAAGCCTTTATCTCCCCATTTGATCTTGTATTCCTTCATGGCATCTTCCTTGGAAAGGTACCAGGCCTTGGCCACCCCTTCCAAATCCGAAAGATTCTCTACCATCTGCGTAGCTGCCACTTGATCCGTTTGATCTAAAAGGTAGATCTGAATGGTATCAAACTGCTTCTTCGCACTCTCCGTCACCATGTTGACGTTGACGATAAGGATGAAGAAAAGTCCTAAAATCAAGAGCATGGCGGTTATGGAAAATAAGGATGCAAAGGACATGGCTCTATTTCTGAATATCTGTATAAATGCCTGTTTAATGGCATGTCCAATTCCTCTAATAAACATTGCTATCGAATACTCCTCCCGGCTTGCAGCGGAAGCTGTGGGCTTCTTCATCTTCGTAATAGCCGTATGCACCGCCCCTGTCATCCCGAACGATCTTACCCCTATCTATGGCGATAACGCGCTTTCCCATTCGGTCTACGATATCTTTGGCATGGGTAACCATGAGGATTGTTGTTCCCCTTCGATTAATTTGGTCCAGTAGCTGCATGATTTCCCAGGCTGTGTCCGGATCCAGATTGCCCGTGGGTTCATCCGCGATGAGAACTGTGGGGTTGTTGATTACAGCCCTTGCAATTGCAACTCTCTGCTGCTCTCCCGCCGAGAGTTCATGGGGATATTTTTTGGCTTTCGAACTGATTCCCATCAGATTCAACACCTGGGGTACGTTACGTCGAATTGTCCTCGAACTGATATGTAAAATCTCCATGGCAAAAGCGACATTTTCTTCAACAGTCTTGTTGGGCAGAAGCCGGAAGTCCTGGAAGACGATACCGATGCTCCTGCGCAATTTAGGAATCTGGCGATTGGACAGATGGGTCACGTCCATGCCATTTACTTGAATTCCTCCCTTGTCCTCGCATATCTCTTTTAAGATCAGCTTAATAAAGGTAGACTTTCCGGCACCGCTTGGGCCAACCAGAAAAACGAAGTCACCTTTATCAATACTAATGGTCACATCTTCAATACCTATATTACTGCCATACATCTTTGTAACATTTTCAAACTTTATCATAAACAGGTCATCCTTTGATTTACTCCACACCAAAAAGCGGTTTGTTCCAAAATATTCCGTAACCTTACAAAATACACACTTTTTCTACATGCTATTATAGTATAAAACGACATTAGAGAGAACCGAAATTGTATTACAAGTATATTACATTATGGCAACTGAACATCCAACAAGTCCCCTATCAGACCATTCATTGACTTTTTTATCCTGGTTTTTACAGAAGGTGAATCACAAGGGAACCTGCAGCTATACTCAGCGCTGTATATAATCTCCGGTTCAAGCATGGGAAGATAATGTGGGTTTTTCAGCTTTAGATAGCTTAACAATTCCCTGCGACTGACCCCTCCATTCATCTTGTTGATCAAATAAAGAATAGGCAACCCGGATGTCCGCAGGGCGCAGAAGAATTTATGGCCTGCCAGCATCCCGGAAGGCAGGGGGTCAATGACAACCAAGATTCGATCCATATCCCAGAGCAGTCTCCAGAGGTCCTCCTCCTGCATGCTTCCGATTTTACATAGGATCATGTCGCCGGCCGAATGGTTTGCCATTCGGATCATTTTCAGCAGGTCTAAGGTAATCCCGTACTCCGGCGGAGACTTTAGAACCCAATTCACTCCATGCAGCAAGTTATTCCTGCAGCGAATGCTCCTATCCCCAGCAACCGATTGGAAAAAGGGGAAGTAATCTCTTCCCGCAAAGTGCTTGTCCATGGCTAGGGCGTCATAAAGTCCTTCTCCGCCCAATTCCAGAACTGCAGGAGAATAATCTCCTGTCTCAGCGAGGGTCCCGGCTAAGCACGTGGACACAAAACCGGCACCGGCCCCCGGCACCAGTCCAACCACACCAATTTTCATCCTGTCCAATCGGGGGTCCAAACACTCACCTCCTCACGCTATGCATTATATTACCATTTTTAATTATATATGTCAATTATTTCTTAATTAACAACTGAAGGAGTAACATCTTTCCCCGGCAGAATATGGCCGGAAAAAGATGTTACTCCTTCAGTTGTTACCGGGGTCTGTCCCTGTGGTTGTTATTCTACGTACTGGACTTTTAATTGAATCTGATCCGGGAGTTCCGTAAGCTCTGTCTCTGCCACTACCAGAGGATAGGTCAATGCCTGCGTCAGCGACATACCCGGTTGAGGGTCTCTGAACTTGACAAAGACCATCAATGTGCTGACATCATCCGCTTCCTCCAGTGTCATTTTATCGATTTCGATCTCATAACCGGAGGTAGGCTTTTCACCGCGGGTGGCTACCACATAGACCTTGCCGTCCACTACACTGGCTAAAGCGCGTTCCAGCTGCCTGTACTCCGGAATGACCTGTGTTGCAATCTGCTGAGGTACTTCCGTTTCACTCAACACTCTGAAATCGACGTCGGTATCTCCGTTAAAGAGCTGCCATCCTCCATAGATCGCGCCTGCAAGTATTACAGCGGCTACTGCGACAGTGGCTATTTTTTTCTTGTTGAATTTACCTACCCTATTTTTAAGTCCTATCTTACTCACAATAAAACTCCCTCCTCCGCAAAATCTTACTTCACTGTATTCGGAGAGGGAGCTTGTTATGCTTGTTTTTTCCGGCAGGATAGCCTATATATGCTTTTCCAGCCAAAGCAGAATATCTTGGTAAACCTGTTCCTTACCCGGCTCGTTGAGTATCTCGTGACGGAAGCCCGGATAAAGCTTGAGAGAAAGATCATT
>CAYLVS010000080.1:6174-7655 GCA_964387185.1 uncultured Oscillospiraceae bacterium
TTGTTTTTTCAGGTTTCGGGAGTTATATATGCTTTTGGAGCCAGTCCAGGATGTCTTTGTGTATTTGTTCTTTTCCCGGCTCATTGAGTATTTCGTGCCTTAACCCCGGATAGAGTTTTAAGGAGAGGTCTTCCACCTTAGCCATCTGAAGTCGCTTGAAGACTTGCCTGGTACCTTCGCCGAAATCCCCCACCGGGTCCATATCTCCCGACAAGAGGATCACAGGCAGCTTCTGCGGCACCCCCGATGCCCAATCCTTTCGCGATACGTAGATCAACATCTTCATGAGGTCCCGGAAACCTGCCACGGTCAATATAAAATTGCATTTAGGATCCGCCTTAAATGCATTGAGAACCCGATCGTCCTGTGACATCCACGCCAGCTTCCGGCTTCCCTTTTCGTACCTCTTGTTGTAATTTCCAAAAGCAAGATAATAAATGAGGCCACTGCGATGTCTGTCCCCTTTTGCTTTACGGATCATGCTTATCAAAGGTAAGGCTGCTTTCGCTGCAGGATTTTTACCGCTGGTGCCGATTAGAACAACGCCCGACAGTTCCTTACCATATAGGGACAGGTAAGCCCTTGCCAAAAGGGAGCCCATGCTGTGCCCAATGAGAAAATACGGAAGATCTCCATATCTCTGCTTCATCTTTAGAGTAAGAAGGTGGAGATCATCCGTCATGTTGACCCACCCGTTGTTCTTGCCGAAGTATCCCAAATTTTCCGGCGTAGAAGCGGTCTCTCCGTGACCCAGATGATCGTTTCCGCAAACCACAAAGCCCTCTCCCGCCAGATATTCCGCAAATTCTTGATAGCGTCCCAAGTGCTCTGCCATACCGTGGGCAATTTGAACGATTGCCTTCGGCTCTCCGTCAGGAGTATAAGTCTGGTAAGAAACGGTGTCAATTCCATTGCTACCGGAGAAAGAACTTCTCTCCTTTGTGTACAATTTTCACCTCCGGGTTAAACCTGAACATCAGAAGTTTTATACTTCCACCACCCAGCCAAAGGGATCCTCTGCCTTTCCTGACTGAATTGCCGTTAGTTCGTCGTAAAGCTTCTGAGAAAGGGACCCAATCTCGCCGCCGTTTATGCTCACCTTCCTATCCTTCCAGCAAAGCTCTCCAACAGGAGAGATTACCGCTGCAGTCCCGGTAGCGAACACTTCCTCTAATTTACCCTGATCGAAAGCATCATATACCTCCTGAATGGTCAGCTTTCTCTCGCTGACTTTCAGGCCCCATTCTCTCAGTAGCGTCAGAACCGAGTCTCTAGTAACGCCTGGCAAAATGCTCCCGGTCAGCGGTGATGTAATCACTTCGCCGTCAATTACAAAAAAAGCATTGGAGGTACCGATCTCTTCTACGTACTTACGCTCTATGCCATCCAGCCATAGGACCTGGGAATACCCTTTTTCATGGGCTTCATGTTCGGTCTTCAATCCAACTGCGTAGTTTCCGCCGGCCTTTATCTCCCCTGTG
>CAYLVS010000081.1:0-7623 GCA_964387185.1 uncultured Oscillospiraceae bacterium
TGCTTGTAAGGCAGGTGCTCTCCCAGCTGAGCTATGCGCCCACGTAGTTTTTTACATTTTTAATTGTCTGACACAATTAGTTACTATACAGTATTTGCATTTATGTGTCAAGTTCTATTTTCATCTTTCGACGGTTTTTTTATGCATCTTCCTTTACTCTGGTACCTTAGTCCAAATCAGGCTTACGAGCAAGTTTTTGCATTGGCTCCAAGGGTGAAGTAAGGCGTTTCAACTCTTCTTGAGCCGATTTTTATCTTAACATAGTGCCTTTTTTTTGTCAACGGAAATAACTAAGTTTAGATTAATTCCTGCCGCGTTCCCAGCACTTTATACTGACCGCCCGTAAGGTTGGACAGCATACTTATCACCTCGTCCCATTTCTCGGGCTCCATGCGAAGATCCACGATGATCTTGTCCTCATATTTCACGTTGCCAATTGTAAAAAAGCTGTTGTCGGAAAGGTTTTGCAGCTTACCTAGATAGCTGTAATCCAATTTTACACACAGGGTATTCATTTCCCTTACGTCGCATATGCCGGCGGCTTGTATCGCCTCTTTTGCAGCGCCTGTATAAGCTCGAACCAAACCGCCCGTTCCAAGCTTGATGCCACCGAAGTAACGGGTAACAATCACCGCAATATTGGTGAGACCCTCTTTAACCAGCATTTGCACGATGGGAGCCCCGGATGTTCCCTGTGGTTCGCCGTCATCACTGGCCCACTGCAAATGGCTTTTCTCACCGATTACGTAGGCTGGAACGTTGTGGGTTGCTGCCTTATGCACGCTACGGATTTCCTCAAAAAAATCCAGCGCTTCTTCTTTTGTTTCAACCGGTCTCACATGGGCAATAAATCGTGACTTCTCTATGATCTGCTCTGCCAAAGCTTCTTTCTTAATGCTTCGGTACCTTATCATATTTCCTCCAAGAATGAGACTCTGTAGGCCTCCAGGCGTTGAAAGTCTTCAGGTGACAGTTCTACATTCAAATAGGTACCTTTCTCTGCGTATTCGGTGTTTTCCACCCTATAACGGTCGCACAGGTCCGAGTAGATATCTCCGCGATCGTAGGGTATCAACAGTGCTGTTGAAATCCGATTTCCAAACACCCTGTCCTTAATCATGCGAACTAAGCTATCCATGTTCTCTCCGTATTTAGCAGACAGGCAAATGCTGTCCTGTCCCTCATACCTGAATCTCTCAGCCTCATCTAAAAGATCTATCTTATTGTATACCAGGATTTTATCCTTTTCGCCGGCTCCGATTTCTCGCAGAACCTGGTTAGTTACATTTATGTGGAAATCATTGTCTTCATAGGAAGCATCCACCACATGGAGCAATAAATCAGCGTAATTCACCTCTTCCAAAGTGGCCTTAAAAGCCTTGATTAAAGTGTGTGGAAGATTACTGACAAATCCCACCGTATCAATCAATATAAACTCGTGATTCGTGTCCAGCTTAATATTGCGGTGAGATGTGTCCAAAGTGGCAAAGAGCATATCCTCCTCGATCACAGTCTTATCTTCCTTCATGTTGTTCGCTAGGAAGCGGTTCATGAGTGCTGACTTCCCTGAGTTGGTATAGCCCACCAAAGCTACCATAGGAATACCGGATTTCTCCCGCTGGGACCTCTTGATATTGCGGTTGCTTCTGGCCTCCTCCAATTCCCTTTTAATGTCGTCCATTTTTCGCTTGATGTGACGGCGATCCGTCTCAAGCTTTTTTTCGCCCGGGCCTCTGGTACCAATACCACCTCCCAACCTTGAAAGAGCTTTACCAAAGCCGGTCAGCCGAGGCAACCGATACTGGAGCTGAGCTAATTCTACCTGGAGTTTTCCTTCCTTTGAGGTCGCTCTCTCTGCGAAGATGTCTAAAATTAAAATTGTTCGGTCTATCACTTTCACATTGAGCCTATCTTCCAGATTCCTAAGCTGTACACCGGATAGTTCATTGTTGAAAATGACCATGTCCGCTTCCATGTCAAGGCAAAGCTGTGCTAACTCCTCAACTTTTCCTTTGCCTATATAGGTTGCGCTTTCGGGCCTGTCCCTGCTTTGAATCAACTCCCCTATCACTTCGATGCCCGCTGCTTCAGCCAGGCCACCGAGCTCCGTCATGTAATAGGAAATATCCTCATTCAGTTCCAGTGCTGCCAAAATGGCGCGAGGGGCTTCTTGGCTTACCCCTTCATTGTTTTCATATAAATTATTCATAATGTTATTATACCACAAAAGTCGATTTGTAAAATGGCCATGGTTCAAACGAAACGGTTGGTTTTTGTTTTAATTCACATCGAGGTCCATACCATCCAAAATATCCCGATCTGGAACCTGCACATAGGAGTCGGGAATCTCACCTAGTATGACCGCTTCCGCAACCAATAGCGTGGTTTCCACCTGAATTTCTTCTTCAGAGAAAGGAACCACTACTTTCGCCGTGCTTATGACTTCCAAATATACTTTATATTTCGTCTGGTTGATTCCGGCTTCGGTTAGTTCTGTGATAAAGTCAATTTTCGTAGTTCCCAGGGGTTGAACCTTCAGTCTGACTGAAGGACCTGTCTGAGAGAGGATTTGATTGCCAAAAACGCTTCCGATAGGTATCTTCACCTTCTCCTCTCCGATGTTCTTCAGCCTTTGTTGGATTTCCCAAGCGAGATCATAGGAAAGCAGATTCATAGCCGATGAGTTCGCTTGAACTAATGTAATCTTGCCCGCTTCATCGGTTCTTATATCCAACAAATTATCAAAATTGCTGCCCGCTTCATATTTTTCGCGAACAACCTCATTGACGATTTGCACCATCATCGATTTCGCTCTGAGCTCACCTATAGAGGCGATGGCCGGTTTCACAATCCGCTCGGTAAACAAAATTCCATAGCCCATCAACACTGCACAAGCGAGTAGAAGCAGGAACCATTTTCTCTTTTTCTGTTGTCCTCTATCCTGGCGCCACATAAAAAACCCCCGTCGTACCATTATATGTCGACAGGGGTTGGTCGGTGCATAAAAGGCGAATCAATCGCTGGACTTATCCAACTCATTTTTGAATTTATTGTTGAGTATTTTGATATGAGTTCCCTTCATACCCAATGATCTCGTTTCAATAACGCTAGCGCTTTCCAGCTTTCTGAGGGCATTGACGATGACCGATCTGGTAATCCCTGAACGATCTGCGATTTTGCTGGCCACCAGCAATCCTTCTGTGCCCTTAAGCTCTTTGAATATCTGGCGAACAGCCTCTATCTCAGAATAGGAAAGTGTAGCGATTGCCATTTGTACCACGGCAGTTTTGCGCAGTTCCTCTTCCTGCTCCATGGTCTTCTTTCGAAGAATTTCCAACCCGATGATGGTGGCGCCGTACTCACCCATAATCACATCCTCAGCAGAGAATCGTGGCAAATACCTGGTAGCCACAAGCGTACCTAAGCGCTGGCCGCCGCTGTTTATGGGGATAATCAAATAGTACTTCTCAAAAGTGTCGTACTCGTATTTGAAAATTTCCAAGGCTTCTTCGTGAGTCACATTGACCATGGTCTCTGATACCTTAAGCAATGCGTCGCTGTATTCAGAGGGGAATTTTTCAATACCGCTCTCAGGATCAACGATTGCTGCACTCTCGGATTCGATCTTATAGTGGACTCCTAAAACCTTGCCTCGTTTGTTTACCACATAGACATTTGCATCTTCCAATTCACTGAGAATTGCGCAAAGGTCATTGAAAGAAAACACCCCTGAAGTACTTTCCTGTAGAACCCAGTTCATCTTTCTTATTTTGTCCAACAAATCCATCGACATGATGTCATATACCTCCGTCTGCTATTAATATTATGCTCATTATACACTATGTTTCGACAATGGGATAGATAATTATTATAATTTTCAAAATATTTATTGTTCTGTTGTTATTTCATCATTATAGAATAAATCTATCGATGTTATCTGCCTGAATGCGGTCCATAAATCTTTCCTTGACATAATCTTCATCGATAACGATTTCCGGTTCCTGTGTATCCGGTATATTAAAGGATATCTCTTCCAATAATCTTTCCATTACCGTATGAAGCCGTCTGGCGCCTATGTTTTCCGTCTGTTCGTTCGTGAGAAATGCCATGGTTGCAATCTCATCAATAGCATCGTCTGTGAACTCGACCTTGGTACCTTCCGTTTCCAAAAGCATCTTGTGTTGTTTGATCAGCGCGTTCTCCGGTACAGTCAGAATCATCACAAAGTCTTCCTTTGTTAAGTTTTCTAATTCTACCCGAATAGGGAACCTGCCTTGAAGCTCAGGAATCAAATCGGTAGGTTTCGCCGTGTGGAACGCGCCTGCTCCGATGAAGAGCATATGGTCCGTTTTCACAGGGCCGTACTTTGTCTTGACCACGCTTCCTTCCACGATAGGCAAAATATCACGTTGCACTCCTTCTCTCGACACATCTGCACCGGATTTAAAACCCGAATTGGACGCGATTTTATCAATTTCGTCGATAAATATAATACCATTTTGCTCAGCGCTTTCCAGCGCTTCTGCAGTGACCTGATCCATATCTATGAGGTTCTGGGCCTCCTGCTCTCTGAGAATTTTCCGTGCATCTCGAACTGTTAGCTTCTTCTTTTTTTTCTTCTGAGGTGCCATGTTGCCAAAAATGTTGCCTATGGCGATGCTCATTTCTTCATTGCCCAAGTCCAGGTTATTGCCCTTTGGTGCTTCAGCAATGTCTACTTCAATAAATTGATCCTCCAAAAGACCATCCCGTAGCTGTTGACGCACCTGTTCCCTGGCTAGTTCTGTTTCTCCCTTGCTCTCGTCATGACCCTCTTCTTTGGGCGGTTGTTGCTGTTGATTAGCCTGGAAACCGCCTCCAAGTATGAAATCAAAGGGACCTCTAACGCCGCCACTGCTCTGGGCGTTCTTCTTCTTTCCGGGTATGATGGCTTCTATTATTTTCTCTTCCGTTATTTCGTCCGCGATGGAGTACTTATTCTGTAAGTGATTCTGCTTCGTGATCCGAATTGCTGCTTCAACGAGATCGCGTATCATGGAGTCTACATCGCGACCCACATATCCCACCTCAGTGAATTTCGTTGCCTCGACTTTGACGAAGGGGGCGTCCATGAGCTTTGCCAGCCTTCTGGCAATCTCTGTCTTTCCCACTCCGGTAGGCCCCATCATGAGTATATTTTTGGGCGATATCTCTTCCCGCATCTCGTCAGGCAATTGACTCCTGCGATAACGGTTTCGAAGGGCGATGGCTACGGATCTCTTTGCGCTATCCTGGCCGATGATATATTTGTCCAATTCCTGAACGATTTCTCTTGGTGTCATGGAATATAAGGTTCCCAAATCTCTACCTCCTGTTAATGTGATAAGCGGGCTGCTACAGCTTCTCTACCGATATGTGGTCATTCGTATACACACAAATAGATGCGGCGATGGAAAGCGCCTCTCTGACGATTTCCTCCGCACTCAAATCCGTATGATTGTAAAGTGCGTTTGCCGCTGCATAAGCATAGTTTCCGCCTGAGCCAATGGCTACGAAATTCTCATCCGGCTCGATTACTTCTCCGTTGCCGGAAATTAACAGCAAGGTTTCTTTGTCTGCTGCTAACATCAAGGCCTCCAGATTACGCATAGCTCTGTCTGTTCTCCAGCTTTGCGCCAAGGATACCGCAGCTCTTTTTAAATTGCCGCCGTGCTCTTCAAGTTTTTTTTCAAACTTCTCCGTTAAGGTGAAGGCATCTGCTACAGAGCCGGCAAAGCCTGTTACTACGGAATTCTTATATATCTTTCTTACTTTTTTAGCGGAACGTTTCATGATAGCGGCTTCGCCCATTGTTACCTGGCCGTCTCCACCAATGCAAACCTCTCCGTTTTCACGTTTTACTGCTACAATTGTCGTTGCATGAAAATATCCCATTTATACCTCCGGATGTCATAAAGATTTATATTTATTACTGTATGTTCACTACACTTTGTACCCACATTCGCTGTTGGAACAAACATAATTTGTGGTTTTTGTTTTCTTTTCTGTAAGTAGAGAAGCGCATTTTGGGCACTTTTGGTTTACAGGCTTATTCCAGAATAACTGATTACATTCCGGATAGCCGCTACAACCGAAGAAGAGTTTTCCGGTCTTGCTCTTTCTGGACACAATATCCTTGCCGCAACGCGGACATTTGACATCAATTTTATTCATCTTTGCCTTTGTATTTTTACACTCCGGGTAGCCGCTACATGCAAGGAATTCACCAAATCGCCCATGTTTTACTACCATGGGTTTTCCGCAGAGTCCACAAACCTCATCCGTGACCTCATCTTCCAGCTTGATGCGCTCTATGTCCCTGTCTGCCACTTCCAGCTCTTTACTGAGAATGTCATAAAACTCCTTGATGATTAAGGTCCAGTCCGTATGCTCCACTTCTACGCTATCCAGCCTATCCTCCATATCCGCCGTAAAGCTTGTATCCGCAATTTCCGGAAAATATTTTTCCATGAGTTCCGTCACCAGGAAACCCAGATCCGTTGGAACGAGATTTTTCTTCTCTCTGTTGATGTATTTTCGATCGATCAGAGTAGCGGTAATAGGTGCATAAGTACTGGGTCGTCCGATATTCTTGTCTTCCAGATCCTTTACAAGGGATGCCTCCGTAAAACGGGAAGGAGGCTGTGTGAAATTCTGATCACCTGTCAGTTCTACGAGAGAGAGCTTTTCACCCACATCCAAAGCCGGAAGCATCTTATCTTGATCTTCTTCATTTATGTTGTTGTAGATACGCAAATATCCTTCAAACTTCATACGGCTACCCGTTGCTTTAAAGGTATAGTCACTGTTCTCGATTTCTGCGGATACCACATCGAATACGGCAGACGCCATCCGGCTGGCGAGAAAACGCGACCATATGAGTTTGTAAAGCCCGTATTGATCTTTGGTAACGGATCCCTTGATGTCCTCCGGATGAATGTCAACATTAGCAGGTCTTATAGCCTCATGTGCGTCCTGAACATCTTTCTTTTTGTTTGTAAAGACGTGATTGCCTATAAATTCATCCGAGTACTTCTCGCGTATATATTGAAGAGCTGCATTGTGAGCTTCTTCGTTAATCCTCACGGAGTCGGTTCTGATGTAAGATACGAGGCCTACGGTTCCATGGCCTTTTATTTCCACACCCTCGTATAACTGTTGAGCGATCAACATAGTTTTTTTCGTGTAAAATCCCAGTTTATTGGAAGCCTCCTGCTGCATACTGCTGGTTGTAAAAGGCGGGAAGGGTTTCTTTACCCGTTCCTTTTCTTCGACGCTTTTCACCAAAAATCCATCCTTATCAAGGGCTGCAATAGCCTCATCGGATCGCTCTTTATTATCTATCGTCAGTTTTTTTCCTTTGTATTCAGTGAGCTTTGCCGTAAACTGTTTTTTCTTTTTTTCCTTCGCATTCTCATCGGATATCTTCTCCAGAATGGCTGATATCGTCCAATACTCTCTGGGCACAAAATCACGAATAAGCTTTTCACGGTCACAGATTATTTTAAGAGCTGCCGACTGCACCCGGCCCGCAGACAATCCCCTGCGAACCTTTCTCCAGAGCAAAGGGCTGATCTTATAGCCTACGAGACGATCCAATACCCG
>CAYLVS010000082.1:0-7565 GCA_964387185.1 uncultured Oscillospiraceae bacterium
GCAAATCAGAACAACGCAAAGACCGTAAACAAAGCCATATTTAATAATTGCTCATGTTCTGTTATGATGAAAGGGTGACAGTGTCATTCCGGTGACAGGGGGGTGACAGGGGGACGTTCCTAAATTGTAACATTGTCCCAAGGGCAGGATCCCTTGGCGCGAATGCCATTGTTGGGGTTGACGTTGACTACGAAGTTCTGGGCCAGGCCGGAAACATGCTAATGGTAAGGGCCTCCGGTACTGCGGTGGTAGTAGAGTAAAGGGTGACAGTGGGCACGTTCCCGCGGTCGCATAAAAATCGAAAGAGAGAACGAATATGCAAATAAGTGTTATAAAAAAGAACGATATCGAAATTGCGGTTATAAAAAGCGTAGATTTATTGATAAGGGATGTGCAGTCAGCGCTGGATCTTTTTGCAACAGTAGATTATGAGACCGGATGTAGTCGTATGATTATAAATAAATCATCAGTGTGTGAAGAGTTCTTTGATTTAAGCACGAAGATTGCCGGGGAAGTATTACAGAAATTTATTAACTATAAGAAGAAGGTAGCTATAATAGGAGATTTCACTATCTATACAAGTAAAAGCTTGCGAGATTTTATCTACGAGTGCAATATGGGGAAAGATATATTTTTCTTGCCGGAGGAAGAGCAAGCTATTGAAAAATTAAGTACGGTATAGCGTGCAGTGGGCACGTTCCAGATAAGACTCAAAGTAAAAGGTGGATTTTGACCGATGCAATACAGATTGATTCGCTCCAAACGCAGTACGATAGCCATACATATTACAAAAGACGCGACACTGGAGGTCCGGGCCCCACTGAAAACACCCAAAGCCGAGATTGACCGCGTTGTGATGTCAAAGAAGGACTGGATCAGCAGGCATTTAGCTGCGATGGAGCAATACGTCAGCAACAAGGCGAAGTTTACTGTAAAGTACAATGATACACTGCCCCTACAAGGCAGGGAATACTATATAACCGCTAGAGACGGAAACCAGGCAGGGTTCGACGGCAAATGTTTTTTCCTGCCCCCGGGCCTGCCGCCGGATGAGGTTAAGCGGGTAATCGTGCAAGCGTACAGGTTGGTTGCGAAGAGGCTCCTCACAAATAAGGTAATCGACTATTCAAAACAGATGAGCGTTACGCCCACTGCAGTCAAAATAAATGGCGCAAAGACTCGTTGGGGGAGCTGTAGCGGTAAACACAGCATTAATTTTTCGTGGCGTCTTGTGATGGCCGACGACGACGTTATAGACTATGTAGTTGTGCATGAGCTCGCGCACATCCGGGAGCACAACCACTCGGAGAAGTTCTGGAGGGTAGTCGCGTTGACGATGCCCGATTATAAGGAAAGGCAGAAAAAGCTTAAGGATCTCCAAAAGAGACTTGCTAATGAGGATTGGGATTAAGCCAGTCAAAGCGGAACTTTGTCGCTTTCCACCCGTCAAATCAACATAGGGTAACAATTTAAGAAAATTTTATTAAGTAACGTTCCACTGTCTACCGGAGGTGCATGCCATGAAAATAAAATTTTACATCATTATATGCCTGTGCTTATTTATGGCAACGATGGCAGCCTGCGGCAAGGGCGACAGTCCCGATGCTGCCGGGAACTTGAGCAAATATGTGGAATTCCGGGCAGTCACCGGGTATTACCAGGGTCGGGAATACACCGTAGAGCTGCCTTATCTGACCGGCGAAGCGGACAACGTCATCGCAAGATCGGAAAACAAGAACGTGGATCAGTTCGCAGAAAAGATCAGGAACTCCACGCGGGAAGACGGGTATTTCGTAGATGTCAGCTGTGTATTGGTAAATGATACAATCCTTTCCATACGGTTGAAAGGAGATTACGAGACGGCTTACGGGCCCAGCGGCGAAGTCTGGGCTACCAACTATAATGTAACGGATGGCACATCATCTTCAATCGCCACAAGTGAGTTCCCCCATTCGGACAATTACCAAGCGTGGCTTCAAAGCCACATCATTCAAACCTATCAAGAACCAAGCAACGGTGAGCTGCGAATATACAATTTTCATGTGCCCTATGTGTATTATATGGACGGCGGCGCAGACAACGAAGACGACAGGCTGATGGCAGCCGTTGTTTTCACTCAGTTGCGGGACGGCGGGGAGTCATGGCAAGCGGCCTTGGACATTGACATTACCCATGGGCCCAAGCCCTATTTTACGGCTGCCGAAATGGAGAAGATTGACAAGATGCTGTATGAACCGACCCAATTGCCTCCATTGGATTCCACCGAAGAGCAAATCAACGACGAGTATGGCATAACAATATCCTATTGGGACGACCATTCCAACGATTATACGTATCAGTTCTTTGCTCTGGGACAGATGAATCCTGCTTTCCCGGACATTTTTAATCCCCTCAAACAGAAAGTCACCTTCGAGCCCGGAGAGATTCATGGGGGCGATTACACAAAGGTGTATACCTTTTCAGATGATTTCGGTCGCGATAACTTCGTCTTGAAGACGCAGTATTGGGGAGAGAAAGAATGGGCCAAAGGAGTCGAGAGGGTTTTCTATGTGGGAGTGGACTTCATTGACGGCGCCATCGCCGGAACCATAAGAGGACCGGGCTTCATGAGCGAGGATGAGCTGCTCGTGCGATATCCACATGATCTTTCCATTGCAACGGGTATCATCCCAGACGCGCACTTGGCTCTCAACATGTCGAAGCCCACGAAAGCTTACATCTACAAGGATCCCAATGATTACAGTAACAGGGATTTGGCATTTATCGTAAAGAACGGACAGGTTGTATCCGTGGATACTGCTGCAAGCTACGAGTACAGCCGTTATGATTGGAGGCTTGGTCATTCACAACCGGTTTCTCCAAAGAACAACCGGGCATCGGCACTGGAGGTAAAAACCGTATCATCCTTTAAGAACAAATATGATGTGCTGGAAGTGCTTCCCAATTATCCGGACGCTGAAATGTGGACGGGCGAAGAAAGAATGATCACCGTGGATATCAAAGTCCCGCAGGTTGCTACAGCCACGCCGGACTCCGACAGGATCAACGGGATTATTTCGGACTTTCACTCAAATATGGTCCGCGTTGCGGAAGAATTGAAAAAGGGAAATCTCCGTGCATTGGCAGAAGGGGATCTATTGGGACATTTGTCTCTGGATTACGATGTGTATAATTTTAATAACACCGCTGCACTGGTTGTTGAGGCCCGGGGCTATATCTTTCATGGGGGTGGCGGGAACGCATATTTGATTGTATATTACGACTGCGACACCGGAAACGTAATGACGGCAAGGCAGTACCTGGAGAAATGCGGAGTGACCGAGGAGAGCGTGCTGGGAAAATGGGCAGCAGAGAGCCATGCACCGTTACTTCCGGAAGATCTGATGGTCAAGACCATCTACGATGTGAAATTCGCAATCGATGGTAGCGGAAACCTGATGCTGTATGAGGAGTTGTCGGATTAATGTGACAGTGGGGAAGTACCAAAAGGTGAGCGAAGGAGGCATATTATCGAGTTATGAACAATCATCCCTGCAAAGCTGATTTCTGGTCATTTGTTCTAATACCAATTCTGGTATTGGTAGAAAAATGGATGCGGAATTTTTCGCCGAGATGCGCAGATCCTTGTCTCTTTACCTCGAGCAATGGAGTGACAATTTAGGAACGTTCCCTGTCACACTCTACGACGAAAGATAGTAAAGGAGAACGATATGAAGACTCGATCAAAATATATCATAGTTGCTGTTGTCATCTTAAGTCTGTTTGTCACCGCCTGCTCCGGCGGGGGCGTAACCGGTCCGGATGATGAAGGTGACACGCTTCAATTTGAAGGCATTTTACTGCATGAAAGTAGCATTCTGGTGACAGAATCGAAAGCCGACCAGCTCCCAAAGGGCCAGTTGATTTCATTGAGCTTTCCCGATGACATGGGGGAGCCGCCCACGATAGGCAGCCTATATAGTTATGAGATCGAGCCTGCATTACGCGAATCGTGGCCGCTCCAGGGTACTGCCATAAAGGCGGAAGAAATACAGGCATTGGCGGGCCATACGGTAATATCCTTTGATACTGCTGAAATGATTCTGGCACACTTGCCTGAGAACGCACATCTCATCGATGTGAGAACCGTTGAGGAATATGAGGGCGGCCATGTGGGCGGGGCGCTAAACATACCTGTGGATGAAATTGAAGAGGCGATATTGACCGCTGTCCCTGAAAAGTCCGACGTGGTCATTGTCTATTGCCGTAGCGGAAACCGCTCAGCGCAGGCGGGCAAAATCTTGGAAGATCTAGGCTATAAAGTAATCCTGAATGCAGGAGGCATCAATGATTATAAAGGCGAGATTGTCTAGTTCACAAACTGTTTGTCTCATTACTTTGTGAACTATTTCTACAGGTAGTGCAGCCCGAAAATAACAATTATAGTATTTTTTTCGGCAGACTTTAGTAAAAGAGAACTACACATTCTCCATTTATAGTTCTTTTTTTCTTTGTTCATTATTTTTATGGACTATTCAGGTCTCGAAAGGGAAGCCTTTTGGAGACCAAAAGGCCTCTCGTAGTTCTCTTATCAATAAAATTCTTAACAAGTAACTTATCTATAAGCTTGTGCCTGTGAGCATTTGATCATTAGCGAAGAAACCCTCCCAGGGGTCTTCGTCCGCCACCCGACGGAGAGCCCCTGCCATATCAATGCCATCGGGTGCAATTGAATCCAGTTCATCCCAGGCAATCGGCATGGATACGCCGGCTCCCTTTCTCGCTCGTATCGAATAAGGCGCGACGCTTGTGGCCCCCCTGCCGTTGCGTATCCAGTCTATAAAAATCTTATTTTTACGCTTTGTTTTTCTTATATTGCTCGTATAGCGGTCGGGCCACTTGTTCTCCATAACCTCAGCCACCTGCCGGGCAAAACCACTAAATACATCCCAAGTCGCGGCTGGCTTTAGAGGAACTACAATGTGATAGCCTTTGCCTCCGCTGGTTTTAAGGTAGGCGTTTAGGGAGAGCTCCGAAAGTATGTTTTTCAAATCCTTTACTCCCTGACGCACGGTGGCGAGGTCCATCCCCTCATCGGGATCCAGGTCAAAGATCATCATGTCAGGTCGGTCAAGTGAATCGACTTTGCTTCCCCAGGTGTGAAACTCCAGCGTGCCCATTTGAGCCTCATATACCAGGCCTTGGGTATCCTTAACATAAAAGTATTCCTCGGCTTCGCCTTCGCTATTGGGTATTTGTATGGTCTCAATCCCTTTGTGACTTGGCCCGGGGTGCTTCTTAAAGAAACAAGTCTGCGAGATGCCCTTAGGGCAGCGAATCGTGCTGAGGATCCGGCCTCCCACATAGGGTAGCATCCGTTGGGAAACCGCTGCATAATAGCGGGCGACGTCACCCTTTGTAATGAGTGGATCGTCGAACAGTACTTTGTCGGGATTTGAGATCTTCACGCCTTCTATAATCAGTTTGTTGGATGCCCTATCTGTTACTGGGATTCCGGTTGTAGTTCCGGCTTTAGCTTCAGCCGCCGTTTTGACAGCAGCAGTGGACGCGATTCCTTCTGCTGCGGCAGTTGTGATTGCAATTCTTGCTCTGTTTGGAAATCCATGTTCCGCCCCATCCGCTGCTTCATTGATGGTTACTTCCCGGCCGGCTCTATGGCCCGCATTTTCAATCGTGATATCCCCCGGCTCCTTACCCGCCCGTAGCCCCTTGTAGCTCGCCTGCCTCAAAAGGCCGCTGCCGGTCCATTCGGCAAATTTGATTTCGGCAACCAGCCTTGGTTCAAGCCAGCTAATCTTTTCCGTTGCATTCGCCCTAGGCTCTTCTTTAAATGGTGGAGTGGCTCTCTGAATACCGGCAAATGCCTCTGCCAGCGCCTTCCGATCCCCTTCGCTGATTCCCGTGCCGGCTCGGCCTGTATAAATGAACTCTCCATTTTCATAGGCGCCTAGCAATAGAGAACTGATGCCTCCCATTCTTTTTTCGGAGCTGGTATATCCACCGATTACAAACTCCTGCCTTCTGTCGCATTTCATCTTGATCCAATCGCCGTTTCTTGTACCGCTGTAAATGGAATCGGCTTTTTTACCGATAATGCCTTCCATTTCTGCCTCACAGGCGGCAGCAAAGCTCTCTTCGCCATTTCCGCTGATGTGGCGGCTGAAAAATAGGTTCTTAGCACTTTCCTTCATCAATTCTTCCAGCTTGGACTTTCTGTGGATCAAGGGTTGACCTCGAAGATCTACGCCGTCCAAAGCCAAAAGATCGAAGATGATATAGGTGAGATTTTGAGGCTTGGGATTCTTCATGTAGTTCTGCAGAGCGTGGAAATCCGTTTTGCCCGCTTCGTCTAGCACGGCAATTTCACCATCTAGGACTATGGCTCTCCCAGAGGCCAGATCCATTAGTGAGCTTGCCACATCTCTAAACCGCTGCGTATAGTCATTGCCGTTTCTCGTTACCAGACGGGCCGTGTTCCCCTCGACATATGCAATAATTCTATAACCGTCGTACTTCAACTCGTAGAGCCAATTGCCATCCTTGGGAATCTTGCTTGCAAGTTTGGCCAGCTGTGCAGGGGTGCTTTGGAAGGGATTGATCACTGTCTTTTCCTCTTCTCCCTTTTCTATCTCCTCCATGGTGCGGCCGGTGCGAATGCTTGATGTAAATGCAGAGATTCCATCAGTCTCTTGAACGTATGCATCTTTTTCTTTGAGCAGTAGCCAGTTGTCCCTAGACTCTCCTGACTTTGCCTTCCAACGGATCAATGCCCATTTGCCTTTCAGCCTTCGCCCTTTTAATGCGAACTTCAGCTCACCTTTTGCGATGCCCTCTTCCACATCGCCATAAGGCTCCCAGAAGCCCTCGTCCCAGAGCATTACCGTGCCTCCGCCATATTCGCCCTTAGGTATTGTGCCTTCGAAATTCCTGTATTCCAGGGGGTGGTCCTCGACCTTTACCGCCAGCCGCTTGTCCTTGGTATGATAGGATGGGCCTTTGGGCACCGCCCAGCTCAATAGGACACCGCCCCATTCCAGCCGCAAATCATAGTGGTTTTGGCGGGCCAAATGGTGCTGGACGACAAACCTCAAGCTTTCTTCTGAACCCGCTACTTCCCCTTCCGGCTCAAGGGTCTTTTCAAAGTTTCTTTTCTCATTGTATTCTTTGAGTTTTGCAACCATGAAATTATGCAGTTTCCTTTTCTTTCTTAGCCTTTTCTACGCTGGCCTTTAAGGCTTCCATGAGGTCGATTACTTTAACATCTCTGTCCGGTTCGGCAGCAACGATTTCTTTCCCGGAAATCTTCGTCTCGATCAGCTCGCGGAGCTTAACCTGATACTCGTCTTGATATTGCGAGGGGTCAAAAGGCGTGTCCATAGAATTGATCAAAGTCTTCGCCATCGAAAGCTCCTGCTCCGAGACTTCCGGGGTCGCGTACTGCTTTTGAATATCTTTGATGTCGTCGGCGTAGTACATTGTTGAAATCAGAATGCCATTTTCCCTGGGGATAATGGCCATCAATGTGTCCTTTGTGCCGAAAACGGTTTTGCCAATGGCGATCTTTT
>CAYLVS010000083.1:0-7510 GCA_964387185.1 uncultured Oscillospiraceae bacterium
TGTCAAAAACCCCATTTCCTCCAGGTCTGCCATTTCGTTGCGGATTGTGGCAGGGCTGATACCCATCCCATACTTGCGCGAGAGGGTGCGGGATCCTACGGGTTCGGCAGAGCGAATAAAATCCGACACGATTGCCTGCAGGATTTGAAGTTTTCGCTCGTTCAAATTCATTGCATCTCCTCCCTCTTGTTAGCACTCTTGTTTGGTGAGTGCTAATCTAATATCAGGTTACCACTGCACCTCTTTCTTGTCAACTGTTTTTCCTAAAAATTTTCCAGTCCTGTATCGTTATCCGACTACTGTTCAAACCTTCCTTGAGTTTGACTTTACGCCTTGCCACACAAAACTCGAAATTATGCTCGGATGGCATGACTCCAGGTTCATATATGCTAAACCTTCAGACTATCAAGGTATTCTATTAGCTTTTGGTGAAATTCGCATTTGAAATTGCACAGCTTCTCTGCCCTGATTTGCTTCATCCGCAACGATTTGCCCGTTTGACCGACTTTAAGAAACAAATACCCGTCTTTGTACCACAGATCTTCCTGCCCTTCATAATCCATAATTCGGCCTTCTAGGCAGCGCATGAGCCAGTCCATATCCTCTTCGCTGTTAATATGAGCAAAGGGAGCTAATTTGATGAGTTCTTCATAATATTTTTTATGTTCTTTCATACCTTCCTCCATCTTCGCTTAAACAACGTGAAACTGCTTTATTCCAACCGCGCAATAGGTTTACTCTATTCCCTTCATCCATGTCAGGCTCAAATACTTTATCTATACTCCTGTTCTCTTCCACATCTACCAGACTCTTCCAATATCCCACCGCCAATCCGGCGAGATAGGCTGCGCCTAGTGCAGTGCTTTCCCTGTTCACCGGACGCTCCACGGGAGTTCCTATGATATCTGCCTGAAATTGCATCAAAAAGCGGTTTTCACAGGCTCCGCCGTCCACTTTTAAGGCTGCAAGCCGAATGCCGGAATCCTCCTGCATTGCAGTGAGCACATCAGAGGTCTGGTAAGCGATTGCTTCCAGTGCAGCACGTGCCAAGTGGCTTCGATTGGCTCCTCTTGTAAGGCCTACAATGATACCACGAGCGTATGGGTCCCAATAGGGAGCCCCCAATCCGACGAAAGCCGGAACAAAATAAACACCGTTGGTATCCGGCACACCTAAAGCCAAAGCCTCTGTATCCGGCGCTTTCTCAATGATTCTTAATTCGTCTCTGAGCCATTGCACCGCAGCACCCGCTACAAAAATAGAACCCTCTAAAGCATAATGGACCTCATCGTCAATGCCCCAGGCAATGGTGGTCAACAGCCCATTTTTCGAATAGACCGGCTGTTTTCCTGTATTCATCAACAAGAATCCTCCTGTGCCGTAAGTGTTCTTTGCACTTCCCGGCCGGAAGCAAGCCTGTCCGAAAAGAGCGGCTTGTTGATCCCCTGCAGCAGAAGCGATGGGGATAGAGCCTCCAAATATCAATGGATCGGTTTCTCCGTAGATACAGCTGGATGGCAATACCTCAGGCAGCATAGCTTTGGGAATATCAAAGATGTCCAGCAGCTCTTCGTCCCATTTCAACTCGACTATGTTGAAGAGCATGGTGCGGGCCGCATTGGAATAGTCTGTCACATGGACCCTGCCCTTTGTAAGTTTCCAGATCAGCCAGCTGTCCACAGTTCCAAAGAGCAGTTCACCCTTTTCCGCACGCTCCCTTCCTCTCTCCACATGGTCGAGAATCCATTTAAGCTTAGTTGCCGAAAAATACGCATCTACAAACAGGCCGGTCTTCTGCTTAATCATGTCGGCCAACCCCTCTGCTTTCAATTCATCGCAGTATTCAGCCGTTCTTCTGCACTGCCAGACAATGGCATTATATACCGGCCGTCCTGTCTGCTTGTCCCAGACTATGGTCGTCTCCCTCTGATTGGTGATTCCAATGGCCACAATATCGTGAAATTCCGCTCCCACCTGCCTCATGGCCTCCTGTGCCACGCCCACCTGAATCGCCCAGATTTCCATGGCATCGTGCTCCACCCAGCCCGGGTTCGGGTAGATCTGTTTGAATTCCTTTTGGGCCAGGCTTATGATCTCGCCTTTCCTATTAAAGAGAATGCATCGACAGGATGTAGTTCCCTGATCAAGGGCCATAATGTATTTCGGCATTTCTCAGTTCCTCCAATCGTAATAACAAACCAAAGTGTCTGTCCCGTGGTTGGTTACACAAAATCAACCAGAACCTGATTAAAGAGGTCCAGTCCTTTGGCTGTCAACCGCAACCGATCTGCTTCCTTATTAATTTCCAGCAATCCGGATTTTCTATGCTTGCTTATTGATTCTTCATATACCTCAATAAGAGGTACTCCAAACTTCTGCTGAAAAACCAAAGGAGAAATCCCATCTATTTTTCTAAGCCCTGTAAACAGAAATTCGGATATGTCGTCCTTTCGTGTATTTTCGTGGCGCCACGCCACCCATGGATTATCACCGGATGGGGTACGCTTTTCAGACATCTCTGAGGAAATGCTAAGATATTTCTCAAAATCCGTCTCGTTGCTGAAACGCATTCCATTGATATAGGAGTGGGCACCAAGACCGATGCCCAAGTATTCATCCATAGACCAGTATTTTAAGTTGTGACGGGATTCATATCCGGGTCTGGCAGCATTGGATATCTCGTAATGATGGTATCCGCTGTCTTCAAGTCGGTTTACAGCCTCATGGTACATTCTTCTGTCAACCTCCTCTTCAACGGATTTCATAATCCCATTTTCCCATAATCTGAAAAACGGAGTACCCGCCTCGATCTGCAGGCTGTAAAAAGAAATGTGTTCCGGATTTAAGGAGATAACCTTATTAAGGCTGTCCATCCATAGTCCAAAGTGTTGCCCGGGTATGGCAAAAATTAAGTCTATGCTAATATTTTCAAAGCCGGATTCCCTTGCTAAAAGAAAATTATTAATAAAAGTATCACTGTTGTGCACTCTTCCCATAAAATCAAGAAGTGTATCATTTAGGGATTGGGCTCCTATGCTGAGTCGATTTATTCCTAATTCTCTGTACGCCTTCAACCTGTGGAAATCCAATAGGCCCGGGTTAGCCTCAATTGTGATTTCTGCCCCTTCGTCCAGATTAAAGCAGTCACGAACCTTGAGAAGAATAAGTGCAATCAAATCCGGCTCGAGCAAAGAAGGCGTTCCTCCCCCAATATAAACGCTGTCAAGCAGGACGCCCTTGTCCGCATGATATTCCAACTCAGCGGACAGGGCGTCAATATAAAGAGCATGTTCTTTTTCGCACATGCCTCCTATAGATAGAAAGTCACAGTAATTGCACTTTTTTATACAGAATGGTATATGAATGTACAGTCCCAGATGTTTCATAAAGGCGGCTCTTCCATTTGCTGTTATCACTCTTCTTACTGTAGCTCCTCTTTTTCTACGGAAGTATCATCCGCATCTTTTACTCTTCATCACAAATATCCGCGATTATGCCCTTGGTCAAATCCGTTCCTAAATTAAGAAGGTAATTCCATTTCGCCCCTTACTTTGGACTCTTTCTGGAGCTTTACTGTGCAAATTTTCAAGTAGTGTGTGGTTTTTTCGATTCATTCCTATTATTTGTTATCATCGTACTTCAAAACGGCGGTAAATGCTTCTTGTGGGACCTCCACGCTTCCAAACTGCCGCATTCTCTTCTTGCCTTCCTTCTGTTTTTCCAACAGCTTTTTCTTACGGGTAATATCGCCGCCGTAGCATTTCGCTATAACGTCCTTGCGCAAAGCTCTTACCGTTTCTCTCGCAATAACCTTTTGACCTATGGCAGCTTGTATAGGCACTTCAAACTGATGCATGGGAATGATTTCCTTTAGTTTTTCACAGACGAACCGCCCTCGGTTATAGGCTTTGGATTCATGAACAATCATGGAGAAAGCGTCCACTAGATCCTTATTGAGCAGGATGTCCAGCTTGACAAGGTTTGATTTTTCATATCGGAGCAGCTCGTAATCCAGAGATCCATAGCCCTTTGTTTTGGATTTCAAAGAATCAAAGAAATCATAGATCACTTCATTCAAGGGCATTTCATAGTGGAGGGTGACCCGGTTTTCCGTAATGTACTCCATATGGGTCATAACGCCACGCCTCTCCTGGCAGATCTCCATGATGCTTCCTACGTATTCCTTGGGAATCATGATATCGGCCTTGACTAAAGGTTCCTCTATATGACTTATCTGGGTCGGCGGCGGCAGGTTTGAGGGATTTTGAATCATGAGCTCGCTGCCGTCGTTCATGACAACCTTGTATATAACGCTTGGCAAGGTGGTAATAATGCCTAAATCGAACTCCCGTTCCAGCCTTTCCACGATGATCTCCATATGCAACAATCCCAGGAAACCGCAACGAAAACCAAAGCCCAAAGCGGTGGATGTTTCCTGTTCGAACACAAATGCCGCATCGTTGACCTGGAGCTTTTCCAACGCATCTCTTACGTTTTCATACTTCTCTCCTTCGGAAGGATAAATGCCGCAATAAACCATTGATTGAAGCTTCTTGTAACCGGGCAAGGCGGTCTCCGTAGGTGCGCTGTCCAAAGTAATCGTGTCACCCACTCTGGCATCGGCCACTTGCTTGATGCTGGCGCTTATATAGCCAACTTCTCCGGCACGTAACTGCTCAACAGGAGTGAGCCTCGGTGCAAATACTCCTACCTCTGTCACTTCATATTTCTTTTTCGTGTTCATCATGCGAATCTGATCTCCGGCCTTTACAATTCCGTCAAAAACCCGTGCATAGATAACCACACCCCGGTAATTATCGTAATAGGAATCAAAGATCAAGGCCTTCAGTTTGCCTTCAGGATCTCCTTGAGGTGCAGGCACTATGCGGATGACGCTTTCCAGCACCTCTTCAATATTAATCCCTTCTTTTGCAGAGATCAAAGGAGCCTCGGATGCATCGATACCGATGATGTCTTCGATTTCCGCCTTGGCAGCATCAGGGTCTGCACTGGCCAGATCAATTTTATTGATGACCGGAACGATCTCCAGGTCCTCATCCAAGGCCAGGTATACATTTGCCAGTGTCTGAGCCTCTACACCCTGGGTGGCGTCTACTACCAACACAGCCCCTTCACAGGCCGCCAGGCTCCTTGAAACTTCATAAGTAAAGTCTACGTGGCCCGGTGTGTCGATCAGATTGAAAATGTATTCTTCTCCATCCCTGGCACGATAATGCAGACGGGTGGTTTGCAGCTTAATGGTAATACCCCGTTCTCTTTCGATGTCCATATTGTCAAGAAACTGTTCTTTCATATCACGACGTGCCACGAGACCTGTGGTTTCCAGCAGCCTGTCTGCAAGAGTTGATTTCCCGTGATCGATGTGAGCGATGATAGAAAAGTTCCTGATGTGTTTCTGGTATTGGTCCATATTTCCTCCGATTAGAATTTCTTTGTACATTCAAACAGACCGCAGCAGCGGTCTGTTTATTGTAGCATATTTTTATTCTATATTACAATATTTTCGATGGCAAAGGATACTCCGCATCTCGACGCTCAGGAAAGTCATCGACGTCTTTCCGGTCCAGAGCCTGTTGTACCAAACAGGAGAGTGCCCCTTTCGTATCCTCTTTGACACGACTGAACTCATTTAGGATACTACGGGTATCCACCATTGCTTCCTTTCCGAGAAAGGACAGGAACAGGTGGTCTGCATCGATGCGCTTTGATTGAAGTGTCAACGCTCCGGGGTGTCTGGTCATTTCCGAGCAGGCACTGTCTACAACCGTCAAACCTAAATAGAAAGAAAATACCAGCATAAACACGGCCATCTTTTTCTTCCGGTGCAGAGCACGCTCCGACTTTATCTCCTGCACTTCTGTTTTTTTATCCATCCTCATTGGTTACCTCGGTGTTACATTTCTTTCAACATCCCTTCCAGCACCTGAGCAAACAGGGATGCTGAAATCTTTACTTCTTCTATATTATTTTGATTGTTCCCCATTTCCAGCAAAATATGATGGTCGGCTATGTATTGATTGTACTTGTATTCCTTCATAATAATCCCTCTGCTGAATCCGGGATACATGTTGTTTGCTTTCTGATTAATCCTGTTTGCAAAGCTTACAAGAGCTTCCGCATTGTTATTGCCTTCACCGACCACCAGACAAAACTGTGCAGCTGTCTTTCCGTCAGTCGTGAAAGTATGTTTGGCGTTTCCCGAATACGACGCTGCATCCCTATGAAGATCTATGACGATGCGTATGGAAGGATTCTCCGTTAGTAACCGCTGGGCAGTATCCAGGGATCTGCTGTAGGATTTGCTGTAGGAAGGGGAATCGTGGAGAGTTTTTTCATGCAAAACGGGAATGCCTTTTGCCTCGAGAGCTGCCTCTAATACGCTTCCCACTTCTCTGACCGTGCCCGGCTCCTCAACGGAGTGGAAATTCCCTAGGCTGACAGGCTGATAGGACTCCGTCGCATGGGTATGGTAAATGAGCACCAGAGGCTCTCCGGACGAAGCGGAATCAAGCACACCTCCTGTTGGAACTTCTTGGTTAGCCTGCTCTTCGAGGAAGCTTTCCTCTTCATCGGGAGCACCTTTGATAATAATACTTTCATTGTCTGAAGATCCGGTTAAAGGTTCCCTCATTTCGTCTCCTGCGCTTCTGCTGATAGCGGGAAAGGCTGCTGCCAAGTATTGCTTTCCGACCTCCTGTTCCATATCCATTTCATCTGACGAAAGCCCATTATTCAGCAAAGCCATGCAGGTTAATCCCGAAAAGCTCCAAAACAACACAGTAAGGAGCAAAAGCATTCTTTTGTTCCTTGCATTTTTGCGCGACGATTTTCTCCTCATATATACACCTCTTCTTAAGAGGAATATATGCCGGGATGGAGCGTATTATTTATACCATTTGCTATGACATCCGAAAAATCTGTAATAACCTGGTCGATATCCGTCGTAGTTACAATCATGCTGTGGCCGTTCTTTTCGATATGCTTTTCCGCCTCTGCAGGTTTTTTCAAATAACCGGACAGGTTATCCAATATCAACGTTTTGGAATCGATTACCGTTGGTACACCGATTGCTACAACCTTTGTTCCCAAAGATTTCTCCGTCAAATCTTTTCTCATATTTCCGGTTCCGGACCCAGGTGAGATTCCCGTATCCGTTATTTGAATCGTAGAGCTGATTCGATCTATATTTCTGGCAGCCAAAGCATCCACGGCTATCACAACCTCCGGTTTCGTTATATCTACCGCACTGCGGATCAGTTCGGCTGACTCCATTCCCGTGGTATACATCACCCCGGGCATAAGCACGCTAACACAGCCCGCGTCTTCATCACCCTCCGCACCCGTAATGATGAACATATGGCGGGTCACCTTTACTTTGGAAACGGTGCATGGCCCCAGGGAATCGGGAGTCACCATTTCATTGCCTAAACCAATGACCAAGACCTTCAGCTTATTGTGAAATTTCACGAGCTTGGAAAGCTCCGCAGTC
>CAYLVS010000084.1:0-2184 GCA_964387185.1 uncultured Oscillospiraceae bacterium
TATCACAGGTCACCACATCATACCCCTCTTTAATCGCATCTCTTTCGGAAAGTCCGGTCAGAGCAACGGTCATGTCAAAGATCCGAAAGATTCCCGTCCCTAAAACACCCCGAAATTCTGTGTTGCCTCCGGCCAGGTTTTCCCCTACGATCCTTCCCGTCTTGTTGGCTGTTGTCCCCAGGGGACGGAATACCGGTTTTCCGGTCACCACATGAAATTGCTCCATGCAGTCGCCGCATGCATAAATATCTTCGATGTTGGTCTCCAGCCTGCTGTTCACAGCAATGGCTCCCGTTGGCCCGATCTCGACCCCGGCCTCCCTGGCGATTTCAATGTTGGGGCGAATTCCTGCAGCAAGGATGAACATATCCGCATCCAGTATCCTGCCGTCAACCAGCTCCACCTTGTTATCCCCTATTCCCACCACGGAAACGCCGGTTATAACCGAAACTCCGTGTTTTTTCAAGTGTTTCTCCACATGGTCCGCCATATCCGGATCCAACCCCGGGGTCACCTGGTCCAGTCTCTCCAGCATAAGGACTTCCATGCCTATATTTTTAAGACTTTCACATAATTCCAAACCGATAAAGCCGGTGCCGATAATAGCTACTTTGCGGGGATTGTTTTTTTTGATAAACTCTTTGATCCGATACATGTCTGACATGTTTCTCAGAACGAAGACGTTGTTTCCGTCCGCCCCCGTAATGGGCGGGATTACGGCCCTTGCTCCCATAGCCAATACTAGTTTGTCGTACCGGTCTTCAAAGGCTTCTCCCGTAGTTAGCTTCTTTACCATCAGCTTCTTTTCCTTGGGATCTATGGAAATCACTTCATGCGCTGTATGCACATCGACATTATAGACATTCTTGAAGTGCGCCGCATCTCTGGGTGCCAAAGACTTACCATCCTTTATTACATCTCCGATATAGTAAGGCATGGCACAGCCTGCGTAGGAGATGTGAATATCTCTCTCATAGATGACAATTTCTGCATCCGGAGCATCTCTCCGGGCTTTTGCGGCAGCTGAGGTTCCGGCAGCCACTGCGCCGATTACAACGATTCTCATTCTACTCCTCCTTGTTTTGCCCCTGGGTGGTGTCTCTTTCCTGTGAGTATGGGTTATACTTACCCTAATACCCTTAAGGATAAGCAAGGAAACTCGAAAGGAGACCCGCTAGGTTTTCCTTTCGCTCAACCGGCTATTATAGTATACTTAATTAATATTATCAGGGAGGGAACCAAGACCATGAGTACAAGAGTTGCTATGATCGGCATCATCGTAGAAAGCCGTGAATCTATAGACCGGTTGAACGAATTGCTCCATGAATACGGTAGCTTTATCATCGGGCGCATGGGAATCCCTTACGCGAAAAGGGACATCTCCATCATCAGTATCGCTATCGATGCCCCTCAGGACGATATCAGCGCCCTTTCCGGAAAGTTGGGCATGCTGCCGGGCATCAGCACAAAGACCATATATTCCAAGGTCAAAGAAGAAAAGGAAAACCGATGACACAGCGCAAGAGAGTTGAATGGGCGAGACTGGATAACGCTTCAAAGATCTTTCCCGCCGTCCGCAGCAGCAAAGATACAAAAGTGTTTCGACTATCCTGCGAGCTGACCGAGGATGTGGATGAAGCTTTGCTTCAGGAGGCGTTGGATTTGACCATGGAAGGCTTTCCTTTATTTCGCTCCGTCCTCAGACAGGGTGTTTTCTGGTACTACCTGGAGATCAGCGAGCTGGTGACCTCCGTTCAAATGGAATCCAATCCGATCTGCGCGCCCATTTATTTCGGAGACAAGCGAAATCTTTTGTTTCGCGTCTTTTACTTTCATAACAGAATTAGCATCGAGGTGTTTCATGCACTGACGGACGGCGTAGGAGCCATTACATTTCTTCAATCCCTCGTGTACGAGTATCTGCTGTTGAAGCATAGTAAAGAATTTTCGGGAGCTATGCCAACTCTTAATTACAAATCACCTGTCAGCAGTAAAATGGATGATAGTTTTGAAAAGCATTTTACAGGAATCAAAGAGCCCGGACAAGGAAAGAAATCTCCAATGAAAGCCAGCGGTGAAAAGGCGTATCAAATCAAAGGTGTAAAGCTTGATGAAAACAGAACGAAACTTATCGAAGGCTCTATGTCTGTTAGCGCCCTATTGGACCTGTCGCACAAACACAAT
>CAYLVS010000084.1:2194-7447 GCA_964387185.1 uncultured Oscillospiraceae bacterium
TGTTGCCTCTCTCTTGTTGTGCTCTATTCACGAGGAAATGCCACTGAAAAAAAGAAAATATCCGGTTGTATTATCCGTACCGGTGGATTTGCGCCATTTTTTCCAGTCTGCAACATCACGGAATTTCTTTTTTACCATGAAAGTTCCCTTCCATTTTGGGAACGGCACTTATGACTTCGTCAATGTAATCGATGCAGTCAGCAAGGCATTCACCGATAATTTGACGGAAAATTACTTGCGAGACCGACTGGACAGGCTGATCTCTTTTGAACAAAATCCGTTTATTCGCTTGATACCTCTTCCTCTAAAGGACCTGCTGCTTCGCCTTGTGGCAAGATTTAAGTACAGTGAAATCACTTCATCCATATCCAATTTAGGGAGAATCTCTATGCCTGAGGAGATGGAACCCTTCATCCGTCAGTTCACTGTTTGCGTAAGCGCTCCCAGACCCCAGGTTACCATGTGCTCCTATAAAGACAGGGCTGTTATCAGCTTTACTTCACCTTTTAGGGAGACGGATATACAGAGAACCTTTTTTCGGTTTCTTACTAAACAGGGTATTCAAATTGAGATTTCATCGAACGATTAATCGAATGGATAAGTGAGGAAAACCATGCAATACTGCGATTATTGTAAAATATATATACGTGGAAAGAAAAAAAAGTGCGTTCTATGCGGGAACAGCATCCCTGCGGTCCATAATAAAGAAGGTGCATGGGAAGATGAGCCTGAAGAGGTTTATCCCGCTATACCACCGTCCTTTCAAAGATACCTGGGCATGCGGATTATGGTTTTTATTTCCCTTGCCGTTGTCGTCATAAGCTTTTCGGCTTATCTGATGTTTCCCACAGATATCAACTGGCCGCTGCTGGTTGTGTACGGATTGGCCAGCACCTGGCTTAGCCTGCTAGTTATCGTCAAGAAAAAGCATAATATTCCAAAGACCATTGTATGGCAGGTCGTGATCGTGACACTGTTATCTCTTTTTTGGGACTGGCAGACCGGGTGGATGGGTTGGTCCATCGATTATGTAATCCCCATCACCTATGTTGCCGCAATGCTGGTCATGTACGTCACCGCAAGGATCATGAGGTTAAGCGTCAGGGATTACATCACCTATGCATTGCTGGATGGCATATTCGGCATCATCCCCGTTGCCTTTATCCTCTTTGATTGGGCGCGTGTCACCTTCCCGTCCATTATCTGTACGGCGTCCAGCCTAATCTTCCTGGCGGCTATCTTCATTTTTCACGGCGAAAGCATAAAAGCAGAGTTAAACAAGCGTATGCATATATAATAATAGCCACAGGGACAGACCCCGTGGGTTAAAAAGCAGCCACGGGGTCTGTCCCTCTGGGTTAAAAAGCAGCCACGGGGTCTGTCCCCGTGGCTGTATTCCTTTAATTAACTAAATACAGAGACAATAGCATTTTGTGTATAAGAAATCACTAAAACCCAATGCCAAAACCCGTGAAACAGCTGACTTTTATCTAGATTCCAGAATATATCGATTTGTGTATAAGAATATGGCGTTTTCTTATACACAAATCGGATTTTCTAAGATTTAAGTTAAGATAGAGGCATTTTTCTTTAGTTAATTTCCTTTTAATGGGTATTCTTATACACAGATTCTATTTTTTGTGTATTTAGTTAAACCAACCACAAACATGGTCCCCCTTGTACAACCTCGTTTACTGACAAGGGTTGGCAAGAGGACTCTTTATTTGCCAACCTAAGCAGCCAGCGTGTCTGTCCCCATGGTTGATTTATAGATCTTTTATTTCTTTTTTGTAGAGGTGGTACAAGAACCAGCCGCTTGCGAAGATTGCAAACCCCTCTGCAAGAGGGAAGGAATACCAGATTGCATCTAAGCCGGAAAAATGGCCTAGTAACCATGCCAGGGGCAGGATTAGAATCAGCTGCCTCAGCAGCGAGACCAAGAGGCTGAGTACGCCGTGTCCCAAGGCCTGAAACAAGGTAGCGTTGGTGATTCCGAATGCCGCCGGAACGAAACAGAGACTCAAAATCCGCAGTGCTCTCACACCGATTTCCATCATCTCTTCCGAAGCGTTAAAAAGCTCCATAAAGGCGGTGGGAAAGATTAGAAAGATGCCAGTGCCCGCCAGCATTAGGGAAGCTGAAAAAAGCGTTGTCCACTTGAAGGATTGAATAAGGCGATCTTTCTTTTTCGCACCGTAATTGAACCCAAAGATGGGCATAGCACCCTGCATCATTCCGAAGACAGGCATAAAGATGAAATTCTGCAGGCGGAAATAGACTCCTAATACTGCAACCGCTGCCTGAGAGTACTGAATCAGAATCACATTCAGGCCCGCCACCATGACGGAACCGATGGATTGCATGGCAATTGCGGGGACGCCTACTATATAGATATCCTTAAGAGTTTGTGCCTTGAAGCGGAAACCTTTAAATCGTATAGAGACTTCATGAGGTCTACCAAAGAGGAGGATCAGGCCAAGGGCCATGGCAACGAGGTTACCTGCAACGGTAGCAATGGCCGCTCCGCTGATTCCCAGCTCAGGTGCACCCAAAAGTCCGAAGACCAGTACTGGGTTAAATATGATTTTCACGATAGCGCCGATCAAACTGCATACCATAGGCAAAACCATGTTTCCCGTCGCCTGTAGTATTTTCTCTATGTTTAGCTGAATCATTAGAAAGAGTGAAAACACGGAAATGATGGAAAGGTATTGCGTGCCGTATTCTATGACGGCCACGCTATCCGAAAATTTCGCTAGAAAGGATTTGACAAAGAATAGCCCGAAGATAGCAAAAATAGCCCAGTTTACCACCGCCAAAATTAAGCCATGGGTTGCCGCATCATTTGCGCTCTCATTATTTCGCTCTCCCAATCTCCTGGCAATCACAGAGTTTATTCCTACGCCCGTTCCTACGCCTACCGCGATCAAAAGCATCTGCACGGGAAAGACCAGACTGATCGCCGTCAAAGCATCCTCGCCTAACTGTGCCACAAAAATGCTGTCGATGACATTGTAAAATGCCTGTATCAGCATGGATAACATCGCCGGTACAGACATTGTCAATAACAGACGACCTTCTGACATGACCCCCATTTTATTATCAGACAACTCTTTCTCCTTCAGCTTCAATATCTAATACTCTTTGAACACAAGAAGAAATTATACCACTAATCACTGCACTAATCAAGAAAGACCTCAAGTGTGCAAAAAATGCGGTTGTACTCAACTTTTCTGTAAATATATTCCATTCAAGTGCATACAAACGGAAATTTTGCTCAGATTCGGCCGAAAGGCCGGTTTCAATCCTCAAAAGCTGCGTACAAACGAAAATTTTGCTCAGATTCAACCGAAAGCTGCTTCAATCCTGTACAAACGGAAATTTTGCACATTTTAACCATACATCTGTAAATGGTTGGTTTTCTGATTCATGTATTCGAAAAACATGATACTGTACAGTAACAGGGATTATGCAATTTCCTCGATAGACTCAATCGAATCTTTATTATCAGACAGGCAGAAAAAAGCTCGAGAATGAATTCTTCTCGAGCGCTTCTAATAGCTATTGTGAGTCTAGATTTTAGTCTTTGACCACAGCCCGTCTGACCAGCATCCAGGAAAGGGCGGCGAGCACTGCAAAGGCTATCAGTGAGGACACCATAGCATAATAGGGATTGTAGCCGTTGAGCACGCCCAGCGCGAAGAGAGTCAGTTGTCCAAATGACCTGTAAATCACCCCGCCTGTTACAATCGCGTCAAAGATAGGAAGTCCAATGATAAGGATTGCCGGAACGCCCACTGACACGGCTATTTTGCCCGCTTTGTTCAGTCGATAGTACATGATTGTGATGAAGTAGCCAAGCATCATTGCAACGGCAGTAGCGAAGATCGTAAACAGCAGCCCCTCCAAAAGCATTTGTATACTGTCCGGATTCCCCATATAGCGGGGCGCATACATCTGCTCAAACACACTTTGAAATGATATGTTGTCGGCTCCAGATGTGAATGCTTTTCCGATTCTCAGAAGAACTTCATTTATGCAGGACATTCCTGCTGACAGGATCAGTGTCAAGAGAAGAAAGCTTATGAACATGGTCTTTCTGGAAACCCCGTTTTGTACCATCATTCGGAAGGTCTCACGGAAGGCGTTCAGACCGACAATGAACAGAAAGATTATCGTCCCTATCTCAAATCCGCCTATATTCACATAGCTCTCCGGGCCCATACCTGACGCCGAGATGGGAAGCAAGGCCATTACACAAAGCACGACAAGATAGAACACAGGAATGGCAACTTTACCATCCAGGACTTGATATTTTACAGCACTTTTTAAGTTCATTTTCTCGGCCTCCTTACTCATTGGTCAGATGGATGAAGAGTTTTTGCAGATCCATCTTTCCTATTTCAATGCCTGCCGGCAGTGTTGACGGATCAATTTCTCCTACCAGGTAAGCGGTTTTCAGTCCGCCCAGGCTATCTACTCCTAAGACGGTCTTATCCTGGATGGCACTGTCTATGGCAGCAGCGGTACCGGACAGGGTGCAACCGGTTGCCAGAAGCTCTTCGGCAGACTGATTTCGAATGATCTCACCATTCTTAATGATGATTACTTCTTCTATCACACCGGCCACCTCTTCGATAAGATGGGTGGATACTACTGCAGAAAATGGTTTCTCGTTATACTTTTCCAGCAGGGCCCGGTAGAACATATCTCTGTGGTTGGCGTCAAGCCCCAGAACCGGTTCGTCAAAGAACAGGTAGGACGCGTTGGTCGACAGAGTAAGAATCAGCTTGAATATTGAGCCGTAGCCTGTGGACAGGCTTTTGATTTTCTTCTTTGTGTTCAGTCCAAATTTCTCTGCCAGACTCATGCAATAGCCCTCATCAAAACCCGGATAGAATTCCCGGGTCCATTTGATGGCATCTCTCACCTTCATTCCGTCAGGATAGAAATTCTTTTCGCTCATCATAAATATTTTTTGCTGGGCTTTGTCGTTTTCCAAAGCGGTCTCACCATCGACGAGTATCTCTCCACTATTTGGAAATATTCTCCCCGTTATGCAATTGAGCAGCGTTGTCTTTCCTGCTCCGTTTCTTCCCAGCAAGCCGTAGATCTTGTTTTCTTCGAAGGTAAGGCTGACCTTCCGAAGCGCCTGTACATCCCCGTAATTCTTAACTAAATTTCTGACTTCAATCCCTTTCATCTGTCATACCCTCTTTCTATCATGGCAGCAAGTTCCTCTTGCGTGAGCCC
>CAYLVS010000085.1:0-7177 GCA_964387185.1 uncultured Oscillospiraceae bacterium
TTGAGCAGAAGCATCCACTAAACAAAAAATTTGCCAGAGATGCTCTGTTTGAGCGAAGCGAGTTAGCAGCTCTAATTTTTTGTGGGTGGTTTGCTTCTTCAAATACGGAATCGGAGGGTCGGGCAGATAATTTATTGCCATGATGGTCTGTGGTAAACGGTTTTTGTTTAACTGCACAAAAAAAAGATGATTATATTTGGACATATGGTATAATATCAATATGATTACCGACAAAGTAAAACAGACAATTATACAGTACAAGCTGATTGAAAAAGGTGAGCACATCGTCCTTGGCGTCTCGGGAGGCCCTGACTCGGTGTGCCTTCTTTCTATCCTTCGGGAGCTTTCGGGGGAATGGCAGTTCACCCTTCATGCTGTCCACGTAAACCACCATCTCAGGGGAAAAGACGCGGATGGGGACCAGCTTTATACGGAAAAGCTGTGTCGGAGTCTTGGTGTGCCTTGTCATGTCTTTCATCATGACGTGAACGCTATCGCTTCGGAGCAGAGAATTACCACGGAAGAGGCGGGACGCCAGGTTAGATATGAAGCGTTTGAAATTATTAAAAAAGAGATTGAAGCCGATGAACCGTCAGAAGGAACAAGCCGCTCGGAGGTGAAAATAGCCGTAGCTCACAATTTGAACGATCAGGCGGAGACGCTTCTGATGCGCATCATCCGGGGAACGGGAACAGACGGACTGGCAGGCATGGAATATATACGGGACGGTATGATTATTCGGCCGTTGTTGAATGTGAGCCGAGGTGAAATTGAAGAGTACTGCGAAGCACATAATCTGAAGCCCCGCATCGATATGACCAATCTTGAGCCTGTATATGCCCGCAACCGCCTTCGGCTGGAGCTACTGCCCCTGCTGCAGTCCAAATACAACGAGGGAATTTTATCGGCATTGAACCGTCTGGCTCAGATAGCCCGAGAAGATAAGGAATACCTTTACGAGGAAGTGGACAAAGTGAAGAATATCGTGTCACGAGACGCAGGCATTCGTAAGATATCCCGCAATGAGTACGGGCAGTTGCATCCCGCAGTGGGGAAGAGACTTATTTCCACAACCTTCAAAGAGATGGGTCTGCTTCAGGATATGACCGCTGTCCATTTGGACGGAGCGGACAACCTTATGCGCCAGGGCAAGACAGGAGACCGCATGGATTTTCCCGGTGGCTACGGGTTGCGGATCAACTATAATGAAGGTGAAATCTACAAGGAGGGCGCGAAACCCCGTTGCAAAGAAGAAGCGCAGGTGAACAGATCATTTACTTACCCGGTGCTCATGAACGGCACCACGGAAATTCCTGAATTAAATGCTCTGCTAAAGGTTAAAATTTTAAAGAGTGAACAATGCAATCAACCCCCGCACCGAAACCCCTATTCCGCATGCTTAGATTTGGCGGGAACGGGTATAACAAACAAGGTGGTTGCCAGGCTTAGAAAGCCGGGAGATTACATTGTTCCCCTAGGTATGAAAGGGACAAAAAAGTTGCAGGATTTCTTTGTAGATGAAAAGATCCCCAAGGTGGACCGTGACAAAACCCTGTTGCTATGTTATGGCCAAGAAGTGCTGTGGGCAGTCGGACATCGAATCAATGAAAAATATAAGGTAACGGGCGCAACAACTGAGATAGTTTGTGTTGAATACGTCCCGTTAATATGATACAATGTTGCGATGATTTCGTAGTAAATAAAAGGAGGAATCTTATCGTTGAACAGAGTCGCCAAGAATATCGGTGTTTATATAATCATCCTTGTGTTGGTTATGGGTGTTACCTGGGTTTATCAAGGAAACCAGGGCCCTCAGGTAAAGGAAGTTGAGTTTTCGGAATTCGTTACCTACGTTCAAAAAAATCAGGTTGAGGAGCTAACCATAGTAAGGCCAAAGCTTTTAGGCACGCTACGGTCGGGAGAGGTTGTGACAACCTATGCCCCCAGCGACATAGAACTGATGCTGTTGAGTGAGAAATACATTTTCCCACAGATGGAGGCAGGCACACTGGTTCTGACCAGCGAAAAACCGTCGAACTCCTCGTGGATCATATCGCTGTTGCCTACTTTGGTCATGATACTGATCTTCGTTCTTTTCTGGTTCGTCTTTATGCAGCAAGGCCAGGGCGGAGGGAAAGGCGTTATGTCCTTCGGCAAGAGCAGAGCCAAGCTCCATAAAGAAGATGAACGCAGACACGTCACCTTCAGTGATGTGGCAGGCCTGGATGAGGAAAAGGAAGAGCTGGCAGAGGTAGTGGACTTCCTCAAATTCCCCAAAAAATATAGAAATTTAGGTGCGAGGATTCCGAAAGGAATCCTGTTAATAGGACCTCCGGGAACGGGAAAGACATATATCTCAAGGGCTGCGGCAGGCGAGGCAGGCGTTCCCTTCTTCACCATCAGCGGATCTGACTTTGTAGAGATGTTCGTGGGCGTAGGTGCATCCCGCGTCAGGGATCTCTTTGAGCAAGCCAAGAAGAACTCCCCCTGCATCGTATTTATCGATGAAATAGACGCAGTGGGCCGTAAAAGAGGGGCAGGCTTAGGCGGCGGCCATGATGAGAGAGAGCAGACATTGAACCAGCTATTGGTCGAGATGGACGGCTTCGCGGATAACAGCGGCATCATCATATTGGCAGCAACCAATCGCCCTGACATATTGGATCCGGCTTTGCTCAGACCCGGCAGGTTTGACCGTCAAGTTATCATAGGCGTCCCCGACATCAGGGGACGGGAAGCCATTTTTCGCGTACACTCCCGTAACAAGCCGCTGGAGGAGCATGTGGATCCAAAGGTCCTAGCCAGAAGAACACCGGGATTTACGCCTGCAGACATAGAAAACATGCTGAACGAAGCTGCCTTGCTCACCGCGAGGAGAAACGGCAAAGTGATCCGTATGGATGAGATCGAAGAGGCGATTACGAAGGTCATAGCCGGTCCGGAGAAAAAGAGCCGAGTCATCAGCGAAGCGGAGAAGAAGCTGACGGCTTACCACGAAGCAGGCCATGCTCTGGTTGCAAGATTGCTTCCCAATGCAGATCCGGTTCATCAGATTACCATCATTCCCAGAGGTCTGGCAGGGGGCTTTACCATGATTCTGCCAAAGGAAGACAAGTACTTCCAAACTAAGACGGATATGCAGGATAGAATCGTTCACCTGTTGGGAGGAAGGGTCGCGGAAAAGCTTACCCTTCACGACATCAGCACCGGAGCCAGCAACGACATCGAGCGTGCCACTGAGATTGCCAAAGCAATGGTGACGAAATACGGAATGAGCGAGCGCCTCGGACCTGTCAATTACAGCTCTTCCGACGAGGTGTTTCTCGGCAAGGACTTCTCCACCAGAAAGAATTACTCCGAGGAAATGGCCAAGGAAATTGACGAAGAGGTTCGGAGCATCATCGAAGAAGCTTTTGCAAAGGCGGAGAAGCTGCTGTCCGATAATATTGATAAACTCCATCTCGTAGCAAAGGTCTTGCTTGAACTTGAGACTTTGGATGCTGCCCAGTTCGAAAAACTCTTTACCGGAGAGAAAACTGCAGAGGAGCTCATCGCGGATACGCAGGAGCTGGCGAGAACCATTGAGGAAAACAACGCCAAAGAAGCAGCAGAACATCTGGCCGAGTTAGCGGCAGAAGAAGCTGACGACGATGATGATGACGTTTTCCCTGTGGATGTAGCCGGGCTACTGTATGACGATGAAGAGGAAGAGGACGAGGACATCGAAGAGGACGACGTGGAGGAGGACAACGAAGAAGAGAAGGACGGGGAATACCATTAGTGAATGAGACCTTTTCGAACAATTTGATCAACAACACGATCTATCACCTACTGAACTTTGAGAAACATGGGAGTTTTCAGGCTGCTGCGAGAGAGGCTGCCATCAACAATAACTTCCAGTTAGTCGTGCTCAGCGAAGATTTCAATCCGGTCTTCACCGTTGAAACCCGTCAGAGAACCACAGTAGAGGAAGCCGTCAGGAGAGGAATTGCAGGAGGTGTGGGCGCGGGCCCCCTCACGATGATTAATGTAGAGGGTGTCCTGACTTACTGGGGACCGGTCATGATCAGCGGTGTCAAGTATTTTCTGCTCCTGGTTGACAACGAGGACAGCTATTCAAAAGAGGAAATCACCAGATTGGCCGAGATCATCGAGCTGGCAATGGGAATGTGGAAATACAGCCCGGTGAGAGATGTTACAGCCGAGTTTCTGAAAGCCATGCGCCGGGGCAATCGCAGCCTGGCCTACACGCTTAAGGGAGAGGGCGATTACGACGACGATGAAATCATTGCCGTATTTGCTGCGGGAGGTCTCGGTAAAGAAGAAGCTTTTAAAGCAATGTCCCAGTACGAAATGAATACAGGATTGCGCGTGCTGAAAATTGCCGAAAGCGATGAGGTATATGGAGCCATTCTGTCGAAAGCTTCGGAAGCATCCCCTACAGAGACTCTTCAGTGCGTTTTCTGTGAAACCCTTGAAACCGCCGGAGCGGAAGAAGTCTTCTACGTCAACGGCATAGACAGCATCGAGGCTGCAACGGATGCCTATCAGATGATCAATGAAGCATGGCCTTTCATGCAGTACATATTCCCCCATAAAAAGAGTTTTACCAAGTTTGAGCTGGCTTTGGCAGGAAACTGCATCAACATCTCCCTAAAGGGCGGTGTGATTAAAAAGTACTATATGGACCTGTTGACTCCTTTCCGAAAAGCAGGGGATTCGAAGGGACGGCAGCTGTTGGAAACCCTGGAGATCTTTGTTTTGGACGCAGGGATGAAAACATCGGTGACTGCAAAGCTCATGTCCCTTCACAGCAACACGATTCAGTACCGGCTCAAGAGAATACGGGATATTCTTGGCATAGACATTCTGGAGACAACGGTGATACCGGGACTCATCGTGGCATTGGCGTTGGAACGGATTGAAAAGGTTGTAAAGGCATTGTAAAATTTTCGGAAGAAAGAAGGTCGGAAAGCAAATATTGTTGAAATTTTATCAATGTTAATATATATTGGTAGTGTCTATGAATGGATTTGTAAATATGTAATTATGTAATTATGTGTATGTACAATAAATGTGTATTTATAAATTTACTATATTATTAGGCTTAGGAGGAGAATCGTATGAACAAGGTTGAAGATCTTCGTAAAAGAAAAGAAGCTCTCGAGCTTGGCGGCGGACAAAAGCGGATTGACGAT
The DNA here is from genome assembly GCA_964387185.1 of uncultured Oscillospiraceae bacterium. Taxonomy (GTDB): domain Bacteria; phylum Bacillota; class Clostridia; order Peptostreptococcales; family Anaerovoracaceae; genus UBA1426. The sequence goes on from CAYLVS010000085.1 coordinate 5,199, forward strand.
CAACACGCCAAGGGAAAGCTGACAGCAAGAGAAAGGATCGCCTTACTGTTTGACGAGGGTAGTTTTGTGGAAACGGACACCTTCGTGCACCACAGATCCAACAACTTCGGTATGGCCGAAACCAAGGCTCCGGGAGATGGTGTGGTAACGGGCTACGGCACGGTAGACGGCAGGCTAGTCTACGCCTTTGCACAGGACTTTACTGTATTGGGTGGTTCTTTGGGAGAATACCATGCGGAAAAGATCGTAAAGGTACAGAACATGGCGCTGAAAATGGGAGCTCCTATCGTAGGGCTCAATGATTCCGGTGGCGCAAGAATTCAGGAAGGTGTTAATTCCCTTTCCGGTTTCGGAAAGATATTCTATAACAATACGATTTCCTCAGGAGTGATTCCGCAAATTTCTGTCATCATGGGACCTTGCGCAGGTGGTGCTGTTTACTCACCGGCAATCATGGACTTCGTTTTCATGGTGGACAAGACCAGCCAGATGTTCATCACCGGCCCACAGGTTATCAAGACCGTAACCGGAGAGGATATTTCCCCTGAGAAATTAGGCGGGGCGATGACGCACAACTCCATCAGCGGAGTGGCCCATTTCATGGGTAAGGACGATGGGGAAACCTTGCAGCAGGTAAGGGAGTTGCTCGGCTACCTGCCTTCCAATAATCTGGAAACGGCTCCGGTTTACAGCTCTTCTGATGATGTGAATCGCATGATTCCCGAATTCAATGAAATCATTCCGGAAAACCCCAATAAAGCTTATGATATGTATGATGTCATCCACAAGATGGCGGACAATGGCCAAATTTTTGATGTAATGCCTCATTACGCAAAGAATATTGTGACCTGCTACATTCGTTTGGACGGCCAGACAGTAGGAGTCATCGCCAGCCAGCCGAAATTCGCTGCGGGATGTCTCGATATCAATGCGTCTGACAAGGCCGCAAGGTTTGTCAGAAGATGCGACGCCTTTAATATCCCTCTCTTGACCATAGTAGACGTTCCGGGCTTCCTTCCGGGAACCGATCAGGAGCACGGTGGCATCATTCGCCACGGGGCAAAATTGCTCTACGCCTATTGCGAAGCCACCGTACCAAAGGTGACGATGGTCGTAAGAAAAGCTTACGGCGGTGCCTATATCGGAATGTGCAACAAAGAACTGGGAGCAGATATGGTGTTTGCATGGCCAAGCGCACAGATCGCCGTTATGGGTGCGGAAGGCGCAGCCAATATCGTATTTAAGAACGATATTAAGAATGCCGATGATCCCGTTGCCAAGAGACAGGAGAAAATCGCCGAGTACGAAGAGAAATTCTCCAACCCTTACCGTGCAGCAGAAATGGGATATGTAGACGACGTAATTGAGCCGGCAACCGCCAGACAGCGGGTTATCAGCGCCTTTGACATGCTTGCTTCCAAGAGAGAGTCTCTGCCGGCTAAAAAGCATGGCAATATCCCACTATAGGAGGTACAGAAATGCAAGAATTAGGATTGATGGAGCGCTTTGCAGATCCGGCGCTCTTTGAGAGTCTGACAATGGGTGAGAAAGTGACAGGAGGCTTGATTACCACATTAATGGGAATGGGTACTACCTTTGTAATTCTGATTTTACTTTGGGGAATCATCGCATTCATCTCAGGGATTATCAGAAAGGCTGATCAAAAACCAAATGCACCGGTACAGCCTGCAGGCACAGCCGCAGCAACACTGGCCGGAGAAGTCATGGTGTCAAAACCTGTTGAGCCGCCTATACTTGCAGACTCTGGACAGGAGATTGTGGCTGTGCTCATGGCAGCTATTGCAGCAAGCCAAGGGTCAGAAGCGGTAGGTAATCTTAGAATTCGCAAGATCGAACGGATTTCCGGCAACCGCACTCCATGGAACGCTGCAGGTTCAGCAGAATGCATTGACAGTAGAAAGTTTTAGCGCAATGCGCAGTAATAATCAATAGATTAAGGAGATTAAAGAGATGAAGAA
>CAYLVS010000085.1:7187-7432 GCA_964387185.1 uncultured Oscillospiraceae bacterium
GTGACCTATGCAGTTGAAGTAGAAGAAGTTGCCGGTAGTGCTTCCGCGCCTGCGCCTGTAGCAACACCCGCGCCCGCACCTGTAGCAGCTCCCGCCCCTGCACCTGCAGCAGCTCCTGCTACTGTAGCGGCGCCAGCCCCCGCAGCAGCTCCGGCGGCAGCCCCTGCAGCAGATGCTTTGACCATGGAGGCTCCCATGCCGGGAACCATTTTGGATGTAAGGGTCAAGCCCGGGGATTCCGTAAC
>CAYLVS010000086.1:0-7424 GCA_964387185.1 uncultured Oscillospiraceae bacterium
TATGGATTTAATTAAAAAAGCCGGCATCGTAGGCGGTGCAGTTGTAGGTGGCATCATCGGAGGAACCATCTCTATTGTAGGTCATGTTACCAAAAATAAATTTGTGGACGAATTAGGAGAAAACATAGTCGATTCCACCATTCTTACAGGTACCATTGCAGGGCAGCTTGCCAGCGGAGCCGCCGATGTCGTGGCAGGTGGAGTGCAGAAAAAGCCCCAATATATCCAACAGGGGAAAAAAGATCTCAAGTGCGGAGGCCGCAAGATCGTTGGCAACTATGTCAATAATGCCAAATTGATCGTCAACAACAGCGGCGATATCGTTCAGGGAGTCAAAGCAAGAGACGTTAAAAGAATCCTAAACGGAGCGAAAACGCTGGGCAAGATAGCTGCTATCGGTGCAATTACTGTCGGCGCCATCAAAATTGAGCCCGAGAAAAACAAAGATTCCAAAAGCGAATCCGATCCGAATCAGGAGCAGGAATCTATATAATAAACGACAAATCCGCAAGTCCGATTTAAAAAGCCTCAGCAGGACTGCTTAGTTTTCTCACGTCGTACATGGAGTTCAAAACCTCCCAGTTTTCCGGGAAGTAATTCATCAGATTCCAGTAACTCACACCTGCTAATCCATATTCCGCTACAAGGTTCAGCTTTGCTCGTATACTCGCTTCGTTTTCAAACCACACCTCGTGCTCCCTGCCCAAGTCATCAAAATAACGATAAAAAGGTGTCTGTGCCAATTCATCGTATTGTATTTGTGCTCCAACACGGGCTGCTCTCTCAACGGCCTCTGTGTTAGAGATATTTTCTGCCATGGACTGCCCTTGAACAAACGGCAATGTCCAATCGTAACCGTAGTTGGGTATCCCCATGAGAATCTTCGAAGGCGGTATCTGCGTCACCGCAAAATCCAACACTCCCCTCACCAGATTAACAGGCGCAACAGCCATAGGCGGCCCAAACCGATAACCCCATTCATAAGTCATAATCAGTGCAAGATTAGCAGCCTGACCCATAAGAGCGTAATCATGCCCTTCGTAAAGAAGACCCGGTTGCTCGGCATAAGTCTTTGGAGCAAGTGCCACAGCTACCATGTAACCCAGGGGATTGAGGCGTTGTCTGGTCTGCTCCACAAAGGAAGCGTAGGGCTCTCGATCCTGGGGAAAGAGGAACTCAAAATCGAAGTCGACACCTCCCAATCCCTTTGTTTGGATATTGCTCAGAATATTTTCTACCAATCGTTCCCGGGCAGAAGGATTATTCAGCATGTCGCTTGCAATCTGACTGTCAAAGGTCCCTTCCTCATTCATGGCAGCTATCACCATAAGAGGCTGTACACCGTCGGCTCGAGCGCCCTGTATCAGGTTTTCATCATCCAATTGAATCAAATCACCCTCAGCAGTAATTCCGTAAGTGAACATTGACAGCATTGACAGGTGGGGCGTAGTCGCCGTAAGCACACTGGGATCCACGAAGGGATACATATAACCGTTGACCAATATTTCCATTTAAACACCTCCCTATGAAGTATATGTATAATAGGGAGATTTAGAAGTTATTTTACTTTCCAAGCCGTTCTTCCAGTGCCTTCAACGCCCTGCGATGGCGTGACAGGACAGTGTTATAGTTCGTATCTGTCATCTCAGCCACATCCAGAAAGGACTGACCGTAATAATAGCGTAGTAATATGACCTGTATGTGCTCTTCAGATAGATCTCCTATCGCAGCAAGAAGGGTGCGTCTTTCTTCGCTCTTTATTAAGCTTAGCAGTCCATCCTCTTCCGTTATAGGCTTATCAAAAACCTCAGGCGAAATGATTCGTGTTTTTTGAGGTTTGTTTTTCTTCAAGTGGTCACACAGTTTGTTTTTGGCCATTCGTAGCAGTGCGTGTTTGATGTTCGAATAAGACTTCAAGAGATGGACTTTCTCCCAAGCCGTCGTCATGGTTTCCTGAGTAAGATCACTGGCAAGCGTATGGTCTTTTGTGGCAGTCATAAGGAATTTCCGCAAGTAATCATAGTGCTCCGTTACCTTCTCCTCAAAAAAACGGGTGTTCTTGCTGCAGTTTTCCATAGACAGGGCCTCCTCTTACAAAAACATCAGTTGGTTCGACTCCGGCAGATCACTCAGTACTCCCATTCTCTGAAGAGCTTCAATAGCAGTCTTGTTCAGCTTTGCCCGCACGCGCAGATCGTCGATGGATAAAAAAGGGCCCTGCTCTCCGGCCGCAGCCAAATTGGATGCAGCAGTGTCACCGACTCCCACAATGGCACGAAAAGGCATCTGTACCTTGTCATTTTTAACGGAGAACTTTAATGCAGCGGACTGGGTAAGGTCCACACCTGCAAATTCAAATCCTCTAGCAAACATCTCATAGGCTACCTCCAAAACCGTAAGCGCATCCGCTTCTTTTTGAGTAATAGCCTTGCCCTTTCCTGTAATCTCCTTAATCTCAGACCAAACCTTATTCAGGCCGCCCATGATAAGCTCAGCATCGAAGTCAGCAATTTTCATAGTAAAAAATGTAGCGTAAAAAGCCAAAGGATAATAAACCTTGTAGTAGGCAATCCGGTAGGACATCATCACATAGGCAACTGCATGGGCTTTCGGGAACATATACCCGATTTTTCTGCAGGATTCAATATACCATTGATCAACGTTATGTTCTTCCATGGTCTGCGCTTCTTTATCTGTAATGCCTCTGCCCTTTCTAACACTCTCCATTATCTTAAAGGCCGTCTTAGGGGGGAGCCCCTTTGCGATGAGACCGTTCATGATATCATCACGGGTACAGATAACTTCCTGAATCCCCGCATCTCCGTTCCGAATAACACTTTGGGCATTGTTAATCCACACATCAGTTCCGTGGGAAAGCCCTGAGATACGAATCAAATCAGAGAATTGCGTCGGTTTGATGTCGTCCAGCATCTGCCGGACAAACTGGGTTCCGAATTCCGGTATCCCGTAGGTTCCGTGAGATAACTGATAATTGTCGACCTGAATGTCCAGTCCCTCTATTCCGTTGAAAATTCCGTCCACCTTTGGATCCCTCAAGGGAACGCGAAGGGGATCCTGCCCTGTCATATCCTCCAGCATGCGGATCATGGACGGAACATCGTGTCCAAGAATGTCCAGCTTCAGTAGGTTTTCGTCGATGGAATGATAGTCGAAATGCGTCGTAATAATATCCGTTTTGGTATCATTGGCCGGTCGCTGTATAGGGCAAAATTCATAGATTTCATGGCCTCTCGGTAATATTATAATTCCACCGGGATGTTGCCCCGTAGTCCTGCGGACGCCGGTGCACTGCTGTGTCAGCCTCTCCGATTCCCACTTGTTGACGCTCTCCTGCTTCTCCTCGTAATACTTCCGTACAAAGCCAAAGGCAGTTTTTCCTGCTACAGTACTGATGGTACCTGCCCGGAACACGTTCTCCCTTCCGAATATCTCCTCAACGAATTTATGGGCTACCGGCTGATACTCCCCGGCAAAGTTCAGATCAATATCAGGCTCTTTGTCTCCCTCAAAACCGAGAAAAGTCTCAAAAGGTATGTTAAACCCATCCTTCCTATATGGCCTTCCGCATTGCGGGCAGCATTTATCAGGCAGGTCAACACCGCAGTCGTATGTGTTATCCGTAATGAACTCCGAATGTTTACAATCCGGATTTTCACAAATGTAATGGGCAGGCAGAGGATTCACTTCCGTAATCCCGGCCATTGTTGCTGCAAGGGAGGAGCCTACAGAGCCCCTGGAACCTACAAGATAACCATCAGACAGGGAGCGCTTCACCAGCATTTCTGACGAAATATACAATACCGCGTAACCGTTGCTAATGATGGAATGAAGTTCTTTTTCCAGACGGTCTGCCACTATTACCGGCAGAGGCTCACCGTAGATGCTCATGGCTCGTCCCATGCAACTTTCTCTCAATCGCCGGTCTGCATCGGGTATCTCCGGGCGAAAACTACCATCGGGAACGGGCGCTACCTTACCGATCGTGTCGGCGATATTGCCCGGGTTCTCGATTACCACTTTTCGAGCCATCTCTTCACCTAGATAAGAGAACTCCTTTAGCATCTCCTCCGTCGACCGGAAATATAAGCCTTCTCCGCTCTCTGCATCCTTGTAGCCCTGGCCTGCCATGAGAATCCTGCGGTAGAGAGCCTCCCTCTCCTTTATATAATGGCTATCACATGTTGCAACAACAGGTTTGTTGTATTTTTCGCCCAGACTGATTATTTTATGGTTTAGCTCCTTAAGTCCCTCTTCACCCTCTACTCTTCCTTCGTTGACCAGAAAGCGGTTGTTCACCAGTGGCTGAATTTCCAGGTAGTCATAAAGAGATAGCATCTCCCCAAATTCTTCTTCAGGAAGGCCTTTCAGAACCCCTTGAAATACTTCTCCGGCCTCACAGGCAGAACCGATGATAAGGCCCTCCTTCAACGAGCGCAGGATAGATTTGGGTATCCTGGGTTTCCGATAAAAGTATTCCAGATGGGAGAGAGAAACCAATTTATAAAGATTGCGCAGTCCTGTCTGATCTCTCGCCAATAGAATAATATGATAGCTGGGCACGGCCTTATAATCGAATTTGCTGCCTTTCGGAGTCGACTCATCGTCCACTAGATAGCCTTCCAGACCATAGATGACTTTTATGTCTAACTTCTTCTTGCGAACATACTTGGCCGCATCAGGAAAGGCCTGCACCACACCGTGATCTGTGATGGCGATGGCTTTGTGACCCCAAGCTGCTGCTGTTTCAATCAGGTCCTGTACGTCTACGAGTCCGTCCATTGCGCTCATCTTCGTATGTGCGTGGAGTTCCACGCGCTTTTCTAAAGCCTCGTCTGTAACTTCAGCGGCGGCAGTTAATTTTTCCATATCCCTGGCCTTCATTACATCTGCGCCTTCAAAGCTGTCAAACTCAACAACACCTCGAACCTTTATGTAATCCCCTTCTGCAAGGAGTTCATCCATCTGTGCCCATTTTTTATCGCCGACGAAGGCCTTGATACAGGCAGAATCCGATAAGTCCGTAATCAGATAGTTTACCAGCTGCTTTCCGCCCTTGATAGCCCGTGATTCTTTTTTAAAAATCTGACCTTCGATGGTAACAGTTCCTCCTCCGGAGACGATTTCTGATAAGGGGACGGAAGGCTCTTCGATCTTTCTTCCCATGAGCCGGTTTCCTACGATAGGGCTCTCCTGTTTGTGCCAGCCTCCCTTCGCGCTTCGCGTTCCGTTCTTTCTGTTGCTGTTGACAGGAGTTTCTTCCACAAGGCGCAGAACCTCAGCCTCAGGTGGCATATTCTCCATATACAGCAATTGGATGTTCACGCCGGAGATTTGAGGAAACTCGCTGCGGATTAGCAGTCCCATCCTGTGCTCATCCTCTTTTGAAGGTATAAAATTGAGACCGACCTCCAAAGAGAGAATATTTGTTTCTTTCTCAATGGTGGCCTGTCTCACATGGTACCGATAACTGTCCTTCGGTGGTTTTTCAATGTTGTTCCAACGAATGCTGCTTTCTAGTAGTGCTTTCAAGTTTATTTTCCCTCTGCTTTAGTTATTTTCTGTATCCTCCTTCAGAAACTCCTTCAGAGAAGTAGCCAGCCCGGCTAATCCGGCAATTTCAGAGGGGATGATGATTTTCGTTGCCTGCCCGTCAGCTGCCTTGGCAAAGGACTCCAAGCTCTTTATAGCGATGACTTCTTTGGTGGGCCCCGCTTCTACAATCATACGAATACTGTCTGCAGTGGCCTGCTGTACCATTCGTATGGCAGTAGATTGCCCTTCGGCAGCACGAATGGCTGCTTCCTTTGCAGCTTCCGCTTCTAAGATGACTGCTTCCTTTTGACCTTCAGCCACGAGGATGGCGGATCTCTTTTCTCCTTCGGCTCTCAGGATGGCTTCTCTTCTCTCACGCTCCGCTCTCATCTGCTTTTCCATAGCTGTCTGGATATCTTTTGGGGGAACAATATTTTTCACTTCCACCCTGTTAATCTTAATTCCCCAGGGATCCGTTGCCTCGTCCAAAACGATTCGTATCTTTGTGTTGATATGCTCTCTGCTGGTAAGGGTCTGGTCTAACTCAAGATCTCCGATGATGTTTCGCAATGTAGTAGCCGCGAGGTTTTCTATTGCTGCCATGGGATTGGCTACACCGTAGGCGTAGAGCTTTGGATCTGTGATCTGAAAGTAGATTACGGTATCGATCTCCATGGTAACGTTATCCTTCGTGATAACAGGCTGAGGAGGGAAATCTATGACGTGCTCTTTTAGGGATACCTTTCTGGCAATTTTATCGATGAGTGGAATTTTGATGTGAAGTCCCACCTGCCAGGTTCCGTTATAGGCACCCAGGCGCTCGATTACATAGGCATTTGCCTGGGGCACGATGCGAATGTTGGTTGCGATAAGAAAAATAGCGATAATGATCAATAGCAAGATGGGAATGACATTCATAATAAAATCCATAATTATACCTCCGTATTATGATTTTCTTCCAAGGGTTTCACCACAAGTTTGACCCCTTCTACTCTCAAAACACACACGGCTGTTCCCGCGGTCAGAGTGCCTCCAATATCTGAAATGGCTGTCCAGATCTGTCCTTGGGCTTTTACCTGTCCCGTGTTGTGTGGGGCAATCTCCTTAATGACGATGCCCGTCTCTCCCGGCAGAGTCTCCACGTTGGTTTTTTCAGTGCCTATTTTAAGCTTCTTTTCCGCTAGTGGGCGGGTGAAATAAAGAAGCAGTATGGATACGGCAAGGAAAACGATCACCTGGACAAACTCAGGGCCTCCCGCAATGGCAACAATGCTGGCTACTACCCCGCCAATGGTAAACCAAATGGTAGTAAGCCCCATCGTAAAGCCCTCAATGACGGCGAAAACCACAGCGATAGCGATCCAAATTAATGCAGTGCTTACCGTGTAACCCATTATTTCCATAAGATTTATTCCCTTTCTATGAACTAATCATACCATTAAATCCTTCGGAGGGCTACCTCTTATATCCCAACTCTTTGTCGAGCAGTTCGAAAAGTCTATCCAGGCTTTCCTCCGCCGGGTAGGATCCCAAGGACACACCTTTCCGGAACAATGCCCCACGACCGCTTCCAAAAGCCACTCCAAAATCTGCTCCGGCAGCTTCTCCCGGCCCATTCACCTCGCAGCCCATAACCGCAATTTTGATGGAATCGAGCCCTTCCCCTACCCATTTTTCCTGGTAGGGCTTAAGCCTTTCCTCCACACCGGCGGCCAGCGAGACTAAATCAACCTTAGTCCTTCCGCAGGTCGGACAGGATATAAGGTCAATGCCGCCTTTTCGAAGACCCGCCGTCTTGAGTAGCTCTTTGGCAAAGCGAACCTCCTCCACAGGATCCCCTGTCAGAGATACGCGCATAGTATCGCCGATAC
>CAYLVS010000087.1:0-7382 GCA_964387185.1 uncultured Oscillospiraceae bacterium
ACAATCGTTATGGCAAGGGACTGGGCAGAATATGGACCGGAGGGTTTTGAAATGGAAATCTTAGAGGAAATAAAGATGGGAGACGAAGAAAGCCCACGAGCGTTTCGGGACCGTCTTAAAAAGCTGGGAGAACAGTGGAAGGAAAAGTACCCTCCGGAGCTGCTGTACTGACATCAGCCACAGGGATAGACCCCGTGGAGGCAAAAGCAGCCACGGGGTCTATCCCTGGTTGTTATTCGTAACGCAGTGCTTCTATTGGGTCCAGCTTCGCCGCTTTTCTTGCAGGATAAAGGCCAAAAAACATTCCAACCACTGCTGAGAAACTCACGGCCAGAAGGATCATAAGGGGATCGATGATTACGGCCACACCGGCAATACCCATCCCGATAGAGGCAATCCCGATTCCCAGCGCCGTTCCCAGCATTCCGCCGATGGCTGCCAAAATCATAGATTCAATGAGGAATTGCGTCATAATATCCTTGGTTCTGGCTCCCAGAGATTTACGAATACCGATTTCTCGCGTCCGCTCGGTGACAGAAACCAGCATGATGTTCATGATTCCGATGCCGCCCACCACCAGGGAGATTGCAGCTATGGCTCCGATTGCTATAGATAAGGTCCCCAAAACCGTGTTAATCATATCCATCTGCACTTCCGCTGATTCAAACCGATAGAACTCGGGATCCTTATCCTTGATTCTTGATAGGTACCTGGCAATATCGCCTCCCAGCAGGGACTGGTCTTTCTCTCCGTTGGTGTAGAGCTCCAAATAAGTGGTAGTATCATCCGCCGATTGGAGCAGGGAATAAGGAATGTAAGTGGTATAGGAATCACTGGTGTTCAGCTGGTCAAACAGGCTGGCTTCCTTTCTGTAGACACCTACAATGGTCAGGTCCCTGATTTCTCCGTTGATGGTCACTTCCAAGGTCTCACCCACGCTATTCGCTTTATTGAAGAAATGACGGGAGGCCTTTTCATCGATAACGATGCAGTCTCTTTTTCCGTCTAGGTCGCTCTGATTGATCATCCTTCCATATACCATATCCATGTGAAAAAATTTGTTGTAATCAGCAGCAACACCGCTCATGGCCAGTTTACCCCGGACCCGCCCCACCTTGGTCTCGCTTGATCCTGATATAGAAGGGGCAGCGTAAAGGATATCCTCTGGAAATCTGGCTTTCAGTGCTTCGATGTCTTCCGGCAAGATCAGGTCCGAATACAGGATTGGCCGGTCCCTCACCATTTCCCAGTTCAGGTAAACATACATATTGTTTGTGCCAAAACTTTGAAATTCCTTGCTGACCACCGCTTCCGCACTGGCGCCGATGGAGGTGATGGAAATAACGGAGCTGATGCCGATGATAATCCCCAGCATGGTTAGGAAAGAACGCATTTTATTCATTTTAATGGAGGTCAGGGCCAGTTTTATATTTTCTAATAGAAGCATCAAGCCACCTCCCCGGTGCTCTCATCTTTTATGATACACCCATCCTTAAAGGTGATAATGCGGTCCGTGAACTCCGCCACCTCTCGTTCGTGTGTAACGATGATTACAGTATTTCCTTCCTCGCGGTTGAGGCGGGAAAAAATCTCCATGATTTCAACGGATGAATGAGAATCCAAATTGCCGGTAGGTTCATCGGCTAGTATGATTTGAGGCCGGTTTGCCAGAGCTCTGGCTATGGCAACTCTCTGTTTCTGGCCACCGGAAAGCTCGTTGGGCATATGCTCCGCTCGATCAGACAAGCCTACCTGTGCCAAAAGTTCCTGCGCCAGGGCTTCTCTTTCTACTGCCCGAACTTTTCCGTAAATCATGGGTAGTTCCACATTGTGCAGGGCGCTGGTCCTGGGAATCAAGTTGAAGGATTGAAAGATAAATCCAATCTTTTTGTTTCGTACTGCGGACAGTTCATCATCTGTTTTCTCATTGATATCGATACCTTCCAGATAATAGTTTCCCTCCGTAGGGCGATCCAGGCAGCCTATGATGTTCATCAAGGTGGATTTACCGGAACCAGAAGCCCCCATAATGGAAATGAACTCCCCTTGTTTTATCGTCAATGACACATGGTGTAGTGCTCTGACCGATATTTCGCCATTCTCATAAATCTTTGTGAGGTTGTCAATCTTAATAATCTCTTCTTTCATGCTATCTCGCCTCCTTACTGCAAGGAGGAGACAAGCACTTGCATGCCATCTGTGAGATCAAAGGTGGGATTGAGAACGACCTGGGCTCCTTCCGCAAGAGAGCTGGAAAGTACCTCCAGATAAAAATCCCCTTCAATTCCCGGTGTGATGATCACCTTCTTAATGGTAGTCTCCTCCACAGTCAGAACAAAGCTTTCCCCGGTATCCGGGTCCTCTAAAACGGCGTCAATGGGAACCGTCATGACCTGAGACCTGCTTTCAATGAGGATTTTCGCTTTCGCCGTTACCCCTGCGATGAGCCCGCTCTCTTTTTTATCCACATGGATTTGAACGGGAATCACCATCTCTTTTGAAGTAGGATCCTTCAGCTCTCCGGTGGGGGAGATTCGACTTACTTTGCCTTCAACGCTCTCTTTGCCCAAAACGTCCGCTGTAATAGTAACGGTCTGCCCCGCCTTGATTTTACTGATATCGTACTCGCTGATCTTTACGTCCATCTTTAGCTGTTCCAGATCTTCCACTACAAACATTGGCTTATTGTCTTCGGTGTCATTGGCATAGCGGCCTAGGTTAACGTTCACCCTGGTGACAGTGCCGGAAATAGGGCTTTTAATGTTGGTCTTTTCAGCAATGTCAAAGGAGCTCACGGTAATTTGGTCGTTTTCATAAGCGTTTTTTGCCCTTATGTAATCGGCTTGAGAAATGGCACCTTCTTCGTAAAGGCGCTTGGACGCCTCATAATTGAAACGGGATTCCTCAAGGGCTTTGGACGCCTTTCGGTATTCGTCCTGCAAAGCTTCCCCGTCCAAAACAGCAAGGACTTGGTCTTTTTTTACCACATCTCCCTCAGCGACAAGTATGGAGATAATCTCGTAATTCAGGGAGGAGACGACCTCTGCAGACTGGGAGCCGGAAATGATGCCGTTGACCGAAACTGCCTGTTCCAGATCCATTTTTTCTGCAGTACCTACGGATACTTGAGGAGGAATTTGGCCATTCCCCATAATTCCCGGGAGAATTATGGCTGCCGCTAGCACTACAACGACGACAACGCTGATGACTATGATTTTTTTCTTCTTTTTGGATTTAAATTTTTGTTTTTTCGAGGACATTTCTCCGGAAGTTTCACCTGCATTAGCCGGAGTCTTTCTGTTTTTTTTGGTAAACATGGATACCTCCCATATTGGATTATTAACAGTTTATATTTGGACAGCTATTAGTCACTTATAGAGTATTACAGACTAAGAGACACTATTCTGTAGAGCATAATTCTCCTCACACTGAAAATTGAAAAATCAATTTTGTATTTTGACCATATTTGAGCGATTTCTGCTCATTTTTCGGCAAATTCTAATCAAACAGTTTTTAAGTATGCAATTTTCTTGATTCATTATTATCATATCAATTAAGTATGAAAGCACAATTTGTTATAGATTAAAATTCCATTAAATACAGTTCTAAGTATATTGATTAATCATCCTAATCCTGATGCATTCTAAACTTCCCAGTGACGTTGCTTTGCTTTGTTGAGCTCGTAACGCTTCCTGCCTTGTTCAAATGCGGTATTCTCTTCGGGTGTTTCGAGCAGTAGGCCGGGCACTGCTGTGGGTGTGCCGTTTTCATCTAGGGCGACCATGGTAAAGAACGCGGAAAGCGCTTTTCGCGGCGGCGCCTCTGTTTTCATGTTCTCGACTTCCACCGTCACGGCGACTTCCATTGAACTTCTGCCCACATAGACAAGCCACGCTTTGCAGGTCAAGAGTTCGCCTACAAAAATGGGCTGATGGAACTCTAATTCGTCCACACGGGCGGTCACCGTATTGGCCCGGGAGTGTTTTTTCGCTGCAACGCCCGCCGCAGTGTCCATAATCTTCATGATTTCTCCGCCGTGTACGTTGCCTGCCGGATTGGCATGACTGGGCAACATTAGCTGAGCAATAACCGTAGAAGAATGTGCAATCGTTTTCTTATTTACCATTTAAACCCCCTATGAAAAGTTATAATTGATTATAACGGCCACCGCTTCTAAGCGTCAAGTTTCGTGGTAGAGAAAGTGAAAAGTTTCACCATAAGTGTACTACGCATAGTAGTACACTGTCAACAGATTTAATTGTAATAAAGACCCCATGCTGTTTGGGGCTATAGCCTTCCGCCGCTCACGATAGAGTAGAATACAGTTTGAATCTCTGTATAAATGTGGTATTATAAAGGGTAATATATTTGGAAAGGTTGTACTTATTTATGAAACTGATCTTCATTCGCCACCCGGAAACAGAGGCTAATGTCAAGAGACTGATATATGGCAAAACGGAGTCCGAATACTCGGACCTTGGAAAGGCCAGCGTGGATGTTGTTGTAGCGCAGCTCTCCGGCATTAAGATTGATGAGATTTATACAAGTCCCCGCAAGCGCGCAGCCAACCTGGCAGTGGCCATTGCAGAGGGTCATAGTACGGATTCCCGGAGCCTCAAGGTCATAATGGATGATCGGATTCAGGAAATGCACTTTGGTATTTTTGAAAACATGACTACAGTCGAAGCCAGAGAAATGTACGGAGAGGGTTTTGATGACTTCTGGCACAATTTTGCGGACTTCCGGGTTCCGGAAGGTGAAACCTTAAGCCAGGTCAAGGATCGAACGGTAGAATTCCTTCAAGAACTACTGGCTGACGATGCCTCCTTGGAATCCTTTGAAGAGTTGATGAAGAAAGACCCGATAAAAGCCATAGATCAACGGTATATGGAAAATGGCACTGTCGTCATTGTAGCCCATTCCCTGGTGATTCGGAGTGCTCTGTCCTGGCTCCTGGACATTCCTCTGAACAAGATCTGGCATATCGATATCAAGCCCGCGGCCATTATAGAGGTATCTTATCGCGGCGGCTATGGTTTTTTGACCGGCATCCGCTAATATATTCAAACGAAATTTAATATGACGGTTCTCATTTGGCCGGACATAGAAGGAGAAATAAAATGGAAAGAAAGCAGTATTACATCACCACCCCAATATACTATCCCAGTTCAAATCTGCATATCGGACACACCTATTGCACCGTTATGGCAGATGCGATGGCCCGCTTTAAGAGGTTGACCGGTTATGATGTTATGTTCCTCACGGGTACCGATGAGCATGGTCAGAAAATACAAAAGGTAGCTACGGAACACGGATGTACGCCTCAGGCCTATGTAGACGGCGTGGTGGCGGGCATCAAGGAGCTGTGGAAAACCATGGAGATTTCCTACGACGATTTCATTCGGACCACGGAAGAGCGCCACGTCAAGAGGGTTCAGGAGCTCTTCCGAAAGATGCATGAAAACGGAGATATTTATAAAGGCGAATACGAGGGCTGGTATTGCACTCCCTGCGAAGCCTTCTGGACGGAGACCCAGGCAGTGGATGGCAAATGCCCGGATTGCGGCAGGCCTGTGGAAAAGGCAAAGGAAGAGGCCTATTTCTTCCGCCTTTCCAAATATCAGGTCAGACTGATTGAGCTGTTCGAAACCAATCCCGAGTTTTTGCAACCCGAGAGCCGCCGCAAAGAAATGCTCAGCTTTGCCCGTCAGGGGTTGGAGGACCTGTGTATTTCAAGATCCTCTTTCGATTGGGGAATCCCCGTACCCCTGGACGAAAAACACGTAATCTACGTCTGGCTGGATGCGCTTTCCAACTACATTACAGCTCTGGGCTATCCCGACAATCCGGAGAAGTATGACCATTATTGGCCCGCCGATGTGCACCTGGTAGGAAAGGAAATCGTGCGATTTCATTCCATTATTTGGCCTGCCATGCTCATGTCTCTTTCACTTCCGTTGCCGAAGAAGGTATTAGGACATGGATGGATCCTTCTTGAAGGAGGAAAGATGTCCAAGTCGAGAGGAAACATCGTGGATCCCGTTAAGCTAATCGAGCGCTATGGTGTGGACGCGCTGAAATATTTCCTGCTGAGAGAATACACCTTCGGTCAGGACGGGCTGTTTACAAATGAAGTAATGTTGACCCGCATGAACTCGGATCTGGCCAACGACCTGGGCAATCTGGTAAGTCGTACGACTTCTATGATTGAGAAGTACAACGGTGGATTTGTTCCTCCGGCAGGTAAAGAAGATGGCACTGACGGTGAACTGAGGCAATTGGCACTGGGCACTGCGCCAAAAGTTGAAGCCCATATGGATAAGTTCAGCTTCAGCCTGGCCCTGGAAGAGATTTGGACCCTGATTCGTCGGACCAACAAATACATCGACGAAACAGCACCCTGGTTGCTGGCAAAGGATGAGGCAAACAAAGAGAGGCTGGGCACCGTGCTTCACAATTTGGCAGAATCCCTGCGGATCGTTTCCGTGCTGATCCAGCCTTTCATGCACAGTACTTCCACTGAGATAAGAAAGCAGCTGGGGCTTTGGTTTGCGGATCCCGAATGGGCAGACACCTTAGTCTTCGATGCCATGGACGGCGAGAAGGTCAAAAAGGGCAACGCCATTTTCCCCAGAATGGATATTGAAAAGGAACTGGCAGAATTAGAGGCTATGAAAGAGCCGGAAGTTGCCGAAAGGGAGTACCCGCCTATCAAGGACCTGATTGATTATGAAGATTTCGATAAACTAGATTTCAGGGTGGGCCTGGTGAAAAGCTGCGAAAAGCATCCGAAAGCTGACAAACTGTTGGTATTCCAAATCAAGATGGGCAATGAAGTCCGTCAAATACTATCCGGCGTGGCGGAATGTTACAAACCGGAAGAGCTGGTGGGCAAAAAGGTCATCGTGGTGGCCAATCTGAAGCCCAGAATGCTAAGAGGTTTGGAGTCGAAGGGCATGCTTTTGTTTGCTGACAATGGAGAGAGGTTTGAGTATTTGACTACTTGTGCCCCCGACGGCGAAGTAGTATCTTAAGGCTTGTTAAATTTCCGCAGGACGACGCTGAAGCAGGATAAGCAACAATAATCTATTGAAAACATAATTTCTTGTTGCTTCCGGTGATGAAAGGCAACAAGGATTTACTCAAAACAGGATTTGTTGTTGCTTCTCAGGAGAAAAAGCAACAAGATTCAACAGAAATAGAGATTTGATGTTGCTTCTGAAAGGGATAAGCAACAAGATTCTGCTGAAAACAAGTTTTATTGTTGCTTCTCGGGAAGAAAAGCAACAAGGATTTACTAAAAACGGGGACTGTTGTTGCTTTAGCTAGGACAAAGGGCAAGGATGTTAGGAAAGAGGTTTGAAATGCTGTTTGATTCGCAC
>CAYLVS010000088.1:0-7306 GCA_964387185.1 uncultured Oscillospiraceae bacterium
ATGACCGTGGAAGAATAACTCAATATGATAATGGCAAGCCTGCATTCTTAGCGGGTATCGTGTTTGATATCACCGAAAAGAAAGAGACACAGCTGGAACTGGAGTATAAAAACAGGATTCTTTCCGAGATATCGTCGATTGATGGGCTTACAAAGATCGGCAATCACAGAACATTAATAGAGCACCTCAAGGCAGAAATGGCAGAAGCAAGCCGGACAAGCAGTCAGCTATCAATTGCTCTCTTTGACATTGATGATTTCAAGAAAGTCAATGACAGCAATGGGCATGTCTATGGTGACCAGGTACTCGTCGATGTTGCGTCCATAATTAAGAAAAGTATCAGAGGCACTGACTTTGCCGGAAGATACGGCGGCGAAGAATTCATGGTAATTTTTCCAAACACAACCCTGTCTGTAGCCAGTAAAATATCTGAGCGGATCAGGCAAGCTGTTGAGGGCCATAGCTTGGTTGACGGATTGAGGATTACCATCAGCGGAGGAGTTAGTCAGTACAATAGTGAAACGATCACCGAGCTTGTGCATTCGGCGGACACGAGACTTTATACAGCTAAAAGAAACGGAAAAAACCGGATAGCGGCGGATAAATAATCGTTAGAAAAAGATAGTAGTTGCAATATATCTAAATGGGGTATATTAAAGTTTAAGTTAACATTAAAGGGAGATTTATCTATGAACAAGTTCATTTTCAATGATTATTTTCAAGAGCCACAGGGGAAAATGCCCAAGCGGATGATCTTAAAAAGTGATAACATAATTGCCTTTGTTCTAAATATTTCAAAAGGAAAATGAGCACTGTATCAAAATTATCAGCCTTTGCCAATAAAAATGAGATAGGGCCAACCCTATCTCATTTTTATTGGTGCAGGCAAGAGGACTCGAACCTCCATGCCCTTGCGAGCACACGGACCTGAACCGTGCGCGTCTGCCAATTCCGCCATGCCTGCGCGACGAAAGTAATTGTAACATAACTTTCATAAAAAAGCCACATCTTTTTGTATTATTTTAAGAAAATTAGCAGTGACGTTACAGTTCGCATTACGCTTAACTTTTTATGTTGAAACTTCGTTTTGTGTATAAGATTGTGCTGATATTCCCGCTTATCTTATGAACGATTGCTGGATTCTTATCTAAAAACGAGAAATATAGAATCTGTGTATAAGAAAACAGCATTATCTTATACACAGAAATAGAAATTTCAAAATCTAGATAAGAAACAGCACTTATAAGGGAAATGAAATGGGATTCTAGAAGAATCTTATACATAAAACAAGATTTTTTGAAATTTAGTTAATATAAGAGGAATAGCTACGCCGGAGCATATGGCAAGTTCCTGTTTTGTTAGGTTTATAACAAGCAAAAAAAAGAAAGAGCAGAATTCTCATTTGCGATTTCCATGTTGTCAATAATGACAACATGGAAATCGAGGCCGATAAGCGATAACGGCTAAAAAGAGCAAAAAGTATCGAAATTGAGAATAAAATGATTGTTTATTTACTAACGATACAAAATATGGATATTATTTTATTGATTTTCTCGCCTCGTTTCGATCTGCGGGAACCTGTGCAAACTTGTCAGGTTGAGCATATTGCAGGATCCCACAGCAAAATAATCATTAAAAACAGAATTGTCGGAATTATTTCACTAAAACTCTTGCGTCGGCACAAAAAATGCATAGAATAAAAACATAATAGTTTTTGTCCTGCAGCGATACGGGAGGTGATAGTGTTCGCACTGGGCTTTATTAATGAAAGGAGGACTACATAGTTATGAACTCAAAATTTGAGGGATATTCTAAGATTATGAAGACCTATGGAATTGTGTTTGTATTTTTTATCTTTGTTGTATTTCTGTCACGCGGCAATATTGAGGATTTTGGGCCCATCACCCTGATTCCCGCTGCATTTTTGTTAGTCTACATCTTCTACACCAAGCGTATTTTAGAATCTTTGATGTTAGGAGGCTTGTTGGGCTTCCTCATGGCTCACAAAGGGGGTTTCTTTTCTCCCTTGAGTGAATCCTTTCTAAATATAATGATCAATGAAGATATCGGCTGGCTGTTCATCGTGTGCGGACTGATGGGCAGTATCATTGCCCTCATTGAAAGGGCGGGCGGTGCTTACGCTTTTGGCGAATGGGTGTCCAAGCGTGCAAAGACCAAGAAGAGCACCCTTATGTGGACCTGGGTTCTGGGTGTGGTTATCTTCATCGATGATTATCTGAACTGTTTAACGGTAGGCGCATGCATGTCTCCGTTGACAGACAGGCATAAAGTGCCCCGTGAATTCCTGGCCTATATCGTCGACTCTACAGCGGCTCCTGTTTGTGTTTTGATTCCCATATCCACATGGGCAATTTTCATCGGTAGCCTCATGGAGCAACATGGTATGGCTCCCGATGGCCAAGGTGTCGCTTACTTTATTCGTACCATCCCCTTCAATTTCTACGGTTGGTTTGCAGCTCTCATTGTCCCACTGGTCATACTTGGAGTCGTTCCTATAATCGGACCTATGAAGAAGGCGGTTATCAGGGCTGAGGAAACCGGTGTGTTGGCTCCTCCGGGATCTGAAAAGATCGATATGAAGGCCGGTGAAAAATTCGAAGTTCCCGCCAATGCCAAGTTGGCTACATTCTTCCTGCCTATCTTGTTCCTGGTGGCATCGACGATCTATTTCGATGTAGATATGCAGATGGGTGTTATCTCTACCTGTGCTTTCATTTTCGTGTATTACATTGCAACCGGCATCATGGGTCCTGAAGAGTATATGGACCTCCTGATTACGGGTATAAAAAACATGCTGTTCCCCCTGTTCATGGTTGTACTGGCTTATTTCTTTGCAGATGCCTGCGAACAGATCGGTTTCATGGACTATGTAATCGGCCTCGGTATGAGATTTATGTCCCCGCAGATGTTGCCGTTGGTGGTCTTCATTACCTTTGGCATCACAGAATTCATAATGGGCATCAGTTGGGGCATGTACGTCATCGCCATGCCCATCGTCATCCCCCTGGCCGCGGCTTTGGGAGCCAATCCTTTTATTGCGGTAGGTGCTGTTTGCTCTGCCGGCGTCTGGGGTAGCCATATCTGCTTCTACTCTGATGCTACAATCCTTACCTCCGCTGCCTGCGGCTGCGACAATTTCCGGCACGCTATAACACAGATACCTTATGGTATACTAGGAATGATATTATCTGTGATAGCCTTCGCTACTGTTGGATTATTGGGAATCTGAGGCATGCTTATAAAGTCCCATGCTCAGTATCAATGGTCTGTGGCTATGGTTAAAATAATCGAAGCGGAGAAATCATTCTCCGCTTCGATTATAGTGAGAATTGAGCTAGACTGGATGTTAGGGTGAAAAATGAGCGGTTTACAGGAAATTAGAAATACGGTGCAATCTGTGGCTGAAGCGGTCGCAGCGGCTTTGCGCATTGATACTGAGATCGTAGATGAGACGCTGACCATCGTCGCAGGAACAGGTCGTTACATGGAGAAAATCGGGACTAAGGAAGAGGATGGAGACCTGAAGTCCGGCTACCTCTACAGTGAGGCACTCAGAACCGGGCGTGCTTATATCGTTGAAGAGGGGAAGAGCCATCCCAACTACGCACCCAGAGAAAATGAGCTGGCTGAGGTTTGCTGCCCTATTATGTGTGATGGAAGAGCCATCGGCCTAATGGGATTGGTTGCCTTCACGGAAGAACAACGTAGTCGCCTTTTGGAAAGCAAGGAAGATCTGCTACTGTTTCTCACAAGAATGGCAGACCTTCTGTCGGCAAAAGTCAGGGAGAATAAGGTTACCGGTCAGATGAAAGCCGTGTTGGATTCGATTCATGAAGGTATCCTGTCGGTGGATAAAGGTGGAATCATCGTCTCTGCTAACCCTATGGCAGTTAAACTGCTGAAGAAGGAGAGGAGATTGCTGATCGGCGAATCAATATTTTCTATCTGGCCCAACTCTCCGGTGTTGGATGCCATTCGCTTCGGTGTCAGGTATTATGACCATGAAGAAATTACACGGATTTCAATGAATCAGATTAATCATTTTATTACTAGTATCTGCCCGATCTTTTCCGGTTGCGATGAAAATAGGGCGCAAGAAAATTCCGTTTCCGGAGCGGTCATCTCTTTTCGAGACATCGCAGATGTCAGACAGATGGTCTACAACCTTACGGAAATTGAAGAGATTACTTCCTTTCAACAAATTGTTGGTAACAGTTCAGTTGCACAGAGCCTTCGCGAACAGGGAGAAAGGATATCAGGTTCCCTTTCCACTGTGTTGATTACAGGGGAAAGCGGCACGGGCAAAGGGCTCCTTGCAAGAGCTATCCATGCTTCCAGCCCTGTTAAAGACGGGCCCTACATCGTAGTCAATTGTGGTGCCATACCCGGAGCTCTGTTGGAATCCGAACTTTTTGGGTATGAAGAGGGGGCCTTTACCGGAGCACGGAAATCAGGGAAAATCGGAAGATTTGAAATGGCTAACAATGGAACGATATTTTTGGATGAGGTTGGAGATCTACCGCTCCATCTTCAGGTCAAGCTTCTGCACGTGCTTCAGCAAAGGGAGATACAGCGGGTTGGAGGTCTCGATTATATTCCGGTTCAAATCCGTGTCATTGCAGCAACGAACAGGGAGCTGGAGACTATGGTCCGGGAACGGCTTTTCCGTGAAGATCTGTTTTTTAGGCTGAACGTGATTCCGATTTATGTTCCTCCTCTCCGGGAAAGAAGAGAAGATATCGGCTTACTTCTGGACCTGACCTTACAAAAGTACAGTAAACTGATCGGTAAGCAGATTACCGGTTTTACCCGTGAGGTCAAAAACATTCTATTCCAGTATGACTGGCCGGGCAATATCCGGGAGCTGGAGAATGTGGTGGAGTACGCAGTTACGATGGAAACCGGAAGTCAGATCGAATTGGAGAATCTTCCCGTTAGCTTTGGGGACAAGAAAGATGAAACTCCGGCAGTTCGCTCCTTAAAGGAACAGTGTGGCGAAGCGGAGAAAAAAATCATCCTGGATTGTTTGCGTTTGACAGGATTCTCCCTGGAAGGAAAGAGGCGGGCAGCCAGACTGCTTGGAATCAGTGAATCTACACTTTACCGCCGGATAAGGGCTCTTGGTATCCCCTTTGATAATAGTCAGGAATGACAAGTATATTCGCAAAATTGAAAAAGTTTAGATACATCTCCGATGATTTTTTTTTAGCAAACTGTATAATACAGTCGTAAAGCCTTGAAATTAGACAAAAAAGAATAATAATTTTGAAGGGTGTTTTTGGAATACTTCTTGCTTTATAAATGTTATAGAGAATTTATCCGTTTATAGAACCGGGCTAAGAGGAGGAGAATAAATGGAAACAAAATTGCTGAAAGACAGGGTGGCTTTTGTAACAGGTGTTGCCAGCCCAAATGGTATGGGTTTTGCGACAGCCAAAGCTTTATCGGAATGGGGGGCGTCCTTAGGGATTCTTGATATTTCCGATCGGGTTTTCGACCGTAAGAAGGACCTGGAGGACATGGGAGTAACCGTTCGGGCCTATAAGGTTGATCTTCAGAACCGGAAGGGAATCCGAGCTTCTGCAGAGGACATGGCAGCGGCTTACGGAAAGGTGGATATACTGGCTAATGTCGCCGGTATGGCTTATTTTGGGACAGAAGAAATCTTCAAAAATGTGGCAAATCTCAGCGAGGAAGAATGGGATTTCAGTATCGGTATTAACCTGAAATCCACCTTTAATACCATACAGGCTTTCCTGCCGGGTATGATTGAGAATCAGTACGGCAAAATCGTAAACGTTTCCTCTGTTACGGGGCCTCTGGTTGCTAACCCGGGAGAATCTCCCTACTGTGCAGCGAAGGCTGCTATTGTAGGTCTTACGAGGGCGCTGGCACTGGAAGTAGGGAAACAGAATATCACCGTCAACGCAGTAGCTCCCGGCTGGATAAAGACCGGAGCCAGTACCGAAAGCGAACTGGCAGGTGGACTGAACACGGGCATGGGGAGACCGGGCACACCAGATGAGGTAGCTGGACTTATCCGTTTCCTCGCATCAGATGACTCCAGCTATATTACCGGACAGCTCATCGTCATAGACGGTGGAAATATCATTCAGGAATACAAGGGCCCCAGCGAACTTTACTATTGATTAGGAAGGGAACAGCAATAAAGGAGGAAGTATCAATATGAGAGAAAAAGCGTTTGTCCATCCCTATATCCCCAACTCTGCACCCGATGTCAAGGCGGAACTGATGAAGGCGGTAGGGATTACGGATTTAGAAGAACTTTACAGCGAAATTCCGGAGCACCTGCGTTTTCGCGGTGAGCTGGACCTACCAGAGCCGATGATGGCAGAGTGGGAGCTCCGCCGTCATCTGGAGGATACCCTGGCTAAGAACACCACCTGCAAGGACTATCTCAGCTTTTTGGGCGGCGGTTGCTGGCAGCACTACGTGCCCGCTGTGGTGGATGAGATCGTCAACCGTGCAGAGTTCGTAACAGCCTACTGCGGCGGTACTTATGCCGACCTTGGCAAATTCCAGGCTCGCTTTGAATTTTACAGTATGTTGGCAGAAATGCTCGATGTGGATGCGGTGAGCGAGCCCATCTACGATTGGGGGGCGGCAGCAGGCTTGTCCATTCGTATGGCTTCCCGTCTAACGGGCAGAAATGAAGTATTAATCCCATATAATATCAGCCCGGAGAGAATGGCACAGATTCGAACTCTATGCCAGCCTGAAATCATGCCAAACAGTATTAAGATCACCATACTGGACATAGATCACGTGACAGGAGGAATTAATCTGGAAGATCTGAAAGCGAAGCTTTCGGATAAAACCGCCGCAGTTTATTTCGAGGTGCCGGGCTTCTTCGGTACAGTGGAGAAAAACGCCGCGTCAATTTCCGCACTTGCGAAGTCTGCCGGAGCCCAATCCGTCGTTGGCGTGGATCCTGTTTCCCTGGGTGTGATTGCCCCTCCCGCTGCCTATGGAGCGGACATCATCTGCGGTGACCTGCAATCCATAGGTATGCACATGCTCTGCGGAGGAGGTCAATCAGGCTTCATCGCCTTCCGGGATGAAGCAGAGTACCTTGCCGAATGTCCTTTGGCGATATACACCATTGCAGAGACAGCAGTGGAAGGTCAATATGCCTATGCGGAAGTGCTGCCGGAAAGAACCTCCTATGAGGCCAGAGACAAAGCAAAAGACTGGGTGGGAACTGCCTCGGGTCTTTGGACTATCGGTGCGGCAGTCTATATGGCCCTTATGGGTCCTCAAGGTA
>CAYLVS010000089.1:0-7207 GCA_964387185.1 uncultured Oscillospiraceae bacterium
TCCGAAGCGACTCAGCGGATAATCCATAGGCAATAAATAAGCTTGCCAGTCGGCCGCCAGTTGCTCCGGAGACACCGCGTCCCCCAAAAGGAAATCGCCGCTGCCCATGCGAAGGAGAAAGCTCATCGCCCCGCCGCAGCCTAGAATATTACCAACCTCGCTGCAAATGCTCCGAACGTATGTTCCTTTAGAGCATTCAAGCTCAAATGTGATCCTACCGGTGGCATAGTCGTATTCCTTCAGCTCCAGCCGATGAATAATCACCGGCCTTTCTGCCGCCTTTATTTCCTTGCCTTCCCGCGCGTATTCGTAGAGGTGTTTCCCTGCAATTCGGACGGAAGAATAAGAGGGTGGCGTCTGAAATATTTCCCCTTTAAAGGGTCGAAATACCTGCTCTATGGTTTTCAAGTCCGGTTTTTGAAATCGGCCCCGTCTGTCTTCAGTGACTTCACCCCAGATATCCCAGGTGTCCGTCGTGATGCCAAGAATCATCTCGCAGCGGTAGACTTTATGATCCAGATCCAGATAGTCCATAATCCTTGTGGCATTCCCCACACACAGGGGTAATACCCCTGCCGCCATTGGGTCTAGGGTACCCGTATGTCCTATGCGCTTGATTCCGGATGTTTTTCTCAGGAAATAGACGCAATCATGGGAAGTCATACCTGCCGGCTTCAGAAGATTTACGATACCGTGTTGCTCCATGACAAATTAACCTTCCAAACTGTCCAAGTGTCGATCGATCGCTTCCATGATCAACTGTCTGACTTCTATGATATCACCGGAGATGGTGCAGCCTGCAGCCTTTGTATGTCCGCCGCCGCCAAAGCTTTCGGCAATTTGCGATACGTCTGCATGCATTTTTGCCCGCATGGTCACTTTAACTTTCCCTGCTTCTTCTTTCAAAAAGGCAGAAATCTCTACACCGTCAATGCTTCGAAGCTCTTCAACAATACCTTCTGTCTCTTCAGAATAAGCTCCGGAATCTGCGAGCATCTGCTGCGTCATGAAAGCCAGATTGGCCTTCCCATGATGGAACAGCTCCATGGTGCCTAAAATCCCACAGGTAAGTTTGACTTTCTCTATGCGTTTTCGTTGATAGACTTCCACTGCAATCCCATTGTGATCCATGCCGGTTTTAAAGAGCTCAGCCACCACCAGATGAGTCTCCCAGGTGGTGTTAGAATAGGTGAATCTTCCCGTATCCGTTACAATGGCTGCATAAAGTGCCTCTGCTATTTCTGCATCAAAGTCCAGTCCCATTTCCTTGAGGAGTAAGAAAACAATCTCTCCGGATGATGAGGACTCTGGATCCACATAGTTTAAATCTGCAAAAGGTTGCGTAGTGGCGTGATGATCCAGCAAGGCAGTCTGTTTTCCCCTCTGAAAAGCATCCTGTCTTTTCTCGATTCTCATCCTGTCGCTACAGTCTATGGCTATGCACACATCTGCTTCATACTCTCGAAAATCCGAAATCAAAACACAGTAGCCCTTGTCCAGAAATTTTATATTCTCAGGTATTTTGTCCTCAATGAGTATATCTGCTTTCTTCCCTTGCTTCCTGAGGGCTACACAGAGTGCTACGGAAGAACCGAGAGTATCGCCATCCATCTGCAGGTGCGGAAAAATCAGCACAGAATCTGCACCCTTCAGTAGAGTTGCAATCTCCTTCAGACTGTTGTTATTGCTCTTCCTGATCTCCATCATCTTCCTTTCGATCTATACCCAGTTCGGCTATGACTTGGGAAATATGGCGGCCGTATTCCAGTGACCTATCAATCTTAAATAGAATATCGGGCACATGCTTCAGCTTAATCTGTCTGCCGATTTCTCGTCTTATGAGCCCTTTCGCGCTTTGGAAAGCTTCCAGTACTTCTATCTTGCGTTCTTCCTCTGATTCTTTGGACTCCGGGCCGTTGAGGACCGAAATAAAAAGCGTTGCATAACTGGAGTCTGATGTTACCTCAACTGCCGAAATACTTACAATTCCCGAAAGACGCGGATCCTTTATCTCTTTGCGTAGCAGATCGCTGACTACTCTCCTTATCTCTTCCCCAAGCCTTCCGGCACGATATCCCTTACCCATTTGTTACCTCGCGATTTCCTCCATCTTGAAGGCTTCAATAATATCGCCTTCTTTGATGTCGTTATAGTTTTCTATGCCGATGCCGCATTCATACCCTTGATTTACTTCTTTTGCATCATCCTTGAATCTCTTTAAGGATGAAATCTTTCCTTCGTGTATTACGATGCTGTCCCTGACCAGACGAATTTCCGCATGTCTCTGGACTTTACCCTCCAGAACGTATGCACCGCCCACAACACCGGCACCGGGAACTTTAAAGGTGTTACGGATCTCGACTTTACCGAGTACCACTTCTTTGTAAATAGGATCCAACATACCCTTCATAGCGGCTTCTACTTCGTTGATTATGTCATAGATTACCCGATACGTACGGATTTGCACTTTTTCACGATCCGCAATCGTAGTAATATTTGTACTGGGACGGACGTTGAATCCTATGATAACTGCATCGGATGTGCTGGCTAACATAATATCAGATTCTGTTATAGCGCCCACACCTGAATGGATGATCCTCACTTTGACATTCTCTGTCTGTAATTTTTCCAAAGAGGTAATTAAAGCACCTACAGATCCTTGCACGTCAGCCTTTATAACCAGGTTAAGCTCCTTAACCTCTCCTTCTTTTATCTGGCTGAACAACTCTTCCAAAGTCGTGCTGGAATTACGAACCATTACTTCCTCTCTGACCTTCAACCTTCTCTGCTCCGCAATCTCTCTTGCGACTTTGTCTTCTTTGACTGCGTTGAACTCATCACCGGCTTCGGGGACATCGTTCAGTCCTAGTATCTCTACAGCCGTTGCAGGTCCTGCCTTGCGAATCTCTTCACCCTTGAAGTTCGTCATAGCTCTTATCTTCCCGCTACAGGTTCCGACAACCACGGACATACCCGTTTCTAACGTACCATTGAGAACAAGCAAGGTCGCAACAGGTCCTCTCGTCTTATCCAAACGCGCTTCTACGACCGTACCCATAGCCAATCGATTGGGATTCGCTTTCAACTCCAGAACCTCTGACTGAAGCAAAATCATTTCCAATAGATTGGGGATTCCTTCGCCGGATTTTGCAGAAACGGGAACGCTGATCGTCTCACCGCCCCATTCTTCCACCAATATTCTCTGATCAGCAGGAAGGTTGGCAAGGTCCTGTTTGACTCGATCCGGGTTGGCTTCCGGCTTATCGATCTTGTTTATGGCTACAATAACAGGAACGCCTGCTGCCTTTGCGTGACTTATGGACTCAATGGTCTGTGGTTTTACACTGTCATCTGCAGCCACAACCAATACTGCAATATCCGTTACATGAGCTCCTCTTGCACGCATTGCAGTGAAGGCTTCGTGACCCGGGGTATCCAGGAATACAATCCTCTCACCATTATAAGTAACTTCCGAAGCACCGATATGCTGAGTGATCCCTCCGGATTCTCTGGATGTTACATTAGTCTTCCTGATTGCATCAAGAAGTGAAGTCTTACCATGGTCAACGTGGCCCATAACAGTGATAATAGGGGGTCTGTTCACCAAGTCGGCCGTTTTGTCTTCAAAGGTCTCCAGCCCTTCCTCCACAATTTCTTCTTCGACTTTATCTATAACGATGTTGACTCCAAGTTCAGACCCCAGCAACACCGCGGTATCTTCATCCAGGTTTTGATTGACATTGGCCATAATGCCCAATTTCATCAATGCCATAATAATTTCTGAAGAGGTTTTATCGATCTGCTCGGATAGCCCCTTTACAGTAATGGGTACATTGATGACTTTCGAACCGGGTTCCAGAGTTTCCATATCAATATTGCTGTCCGGTTCCACTGTCTTCTCTACTTTTTTCTTGTATTTTTTAGGCGCCTGCTTCTCCATTGAGAAAGGCACTCTGCTGTCCTTCTTACGGTAATCTTTTTTACCGGCCTTTTCTTTCAGTGCAAGGTCTTTCGCCTTCTTATCTCTTTCCTTTTTAGTCAGAGGCGCACCGGATTCCGTAGTTGGCGGACGGCGAGTATCCTGACCCTGTGTCGGGCGACGGGAATCCTGGCCTTGAGCCGGGCGACGAGCATCCTGGCCTTGTGCCGGGCGACGGGAATCCTGGCCTTGAGCCGGGCGACGAGCATCCTGGCCTTGTGCCGGGCGACGTGCATCTTGGCCTTGAGCCGGGCGACGAGCATCCTGGCCTTGTGCCGGGCGACGTGCATCCTGACCCTGTGCCGGGCGGCGCGAATCTTGACTCTGTGCCGGACGACGAGAATCCTGACCCTGTGCCGGACGGCGAGAATCCCGGGGTGCTCTTCCTTCTGCGGCTTCTTTTGCAGCTTTCTCAGCGGCGGCTTTAGCAGCCTTTTCAGCGGCAATCTTTTTAGCAGCAGCTTCTTCAGCTGCGATTTCGGAGGCTCTCTTTTTTATAACCAAGCCTCTTGGTACTACCGGCTTTTCTTCGGCTACTGTTATTGGCTCATTGGCCGGCCCTGTATTTGGTTCTTTCTTCCCTTTTGCTTCAACCTTCGGTGATGCTGTTTCTTTCATGAGAACCGGTTCTGTCATATTTGCTTCCTTCGCTGGGGATTTTGCTTCTTTTACAGGAGATGCCGCCTCTTCTATTTCATCTTTTTCCTTCATGTCTTGCAGTGAAGCTGCTTTGGGCATAGGAATGCCTGCAGGAGGCTGTACGGATGCGGATTTTGGCAAAGGTACACCTGCGGGAGGCTGTATTGTGCTCATCGGGGTTTTTGTTTGGACTGTTTCCTTAGCCGGATCCGCTGCTCTCCGTGTGGAGGATCTAGGTTCTGCCTTTGTTTTTGTTGCCGGTTTTTCCCTTGTCATCCTCGTAGCCACCGTTGCAGGTTTTACAGCTACCTTTACATCCTTGTCCTTGTCTCCCGACTTGCTTTTCGGAGGTGCTTTTACAATCTTTGTCTCTGTGGTCTTGGTTCGGCTATGCAGGACCATATTTGTAATTGCCTTCGCATCAATTTCCGATATGACACTATTGTGGCTTTTCGCTACAATTCCCATACCGTTGATTTTTTCAAGCAATTCCTTGCTTTCCATTTCAAGTTCTTTTGCAATCTCATATACTTTTTTCGACATAAGCACACCTCACTCTTCCTTCTTTCCGTTCCGCCCGTATCTATCTATTTCTTCCAAAATTGCTTTCGCGAGATTCCTGTCTGTGACTCCGTATACTCCACGATCGATTTCTCCCGTCATCTCCTGCATGGTTTCCATCGTACCGTAAATGCGGAATTGAACATTACAGGACTCTGCTAAAGCTTGGAATTTGTTTTTTGTATTCTCACTAAGATCGGCGGTCAGAACCAGAAGGTGTATTTTCCTCCGCTCGATTCCGTAAATACAGGAATTATATCCTGACACCAGGTTTCTGGACCTCTTGGCAAATCCCAGATAACTATGAATCTTTTCTCTCATAAACAGACAGTTCCTCAAATATTCTATCGAGTTCCAATGGATCCACATCCTGTTCCAGTCCTCGGCCTATGGCTTTTTTCTTCTTTGCCTTGGCAATGCATTCATTGTCAGGACAAAGGTATACGCCCCTGCCGTTGGCTTTTCCTGAAAGATCCAGCACCAACCTGCCTTCACCGGTGGATACGATCCTCACTAACTCTTTTTTTGGTTTCGACTCCATGCAACCCACACAGCGTCGCATGGGGATTTTCTTTGTCTTCATAGGACGCCTCCTATTGGGTTATTTCTGAGCCCTCATCTTCCTCAGACACATCCTCTGCCATTTCTTCTTCCTCAGGGAAATCCTCTGCCGGTTCTTCTTCCGCATAATCCTCCCCGTCATAATCGATCAGGAGATCATCTTCGTCGAAATCATCATCTTCATACTCCGGGAAATACTGCGTATGGCTCTTTATATCAATTTTCCAGCCACAGAGTTTGGCAGCCAGTCGGACGTTCTGTCCTTCTTTACCGATGGCAAGGGAAAGCTGATAATCCGGCACTACCACGGTAGCCGATTTTTCATCTTCATGGATGAACACCTTCTCCACCTTGGCCGGGGACAGAGCGCTGCTGATCATTTCCTCGGGATTACCACTCCAATTGATGATATCGATCTTCTCGTCAAAGAGCTCATCCACAACTGCCTGCACCCTGATGCCTCTCGCGCCTACACAAGCGCCCACGGGATCTACATTTTCATCTTCTGTATATACAGCAATCTTAGTCCGGGACCCGGCTTCTCTTGCAATACTCTTAATTTCTACCACGCCGTCCTGGATTTCCGGCACTTCCAGTTCAAACAGACGCTTGACCAAACCAGGGTGAGACCTGGATAAATAGACCTGAGGTCCCTTTGTAGTCTTCTTTACATCCATAATATATACTTTTATTCGGCTGTTTACAATGTAACGTTCCCCTCTTACTTGTTCATTGACCGGAAGGATGCCTTCAGTTCTTCCTATATTTACAAAGACAGTCTCATTGCTGATCCTGTGAATAACGCCTGTAACAATCTCGCTCTGACGATTGATATAGTCCTCATAGACCATCCCTCTTTCCGCTTCGCGAATTCTCTGCACCACTACCTGCTTTGCAGTTTGAGCAGCAATCCTTCCAAAGTCCTTAGGAGTGACCCGGTACTCGATAACATCGCCCAGTTCATACTCCGGGTCGATGGATCTGGCTTCTTCCAAAGCCACCTCAACAAATGGGTCAGTAGCTTCTTCCACAACATCTTTTCTCATAAAAACATCGATATCTCCCTGTTCACGGACCCTGACGTTCTGAGAGGTACCGTAATTCTTTTTATATGCAGATACCAATGCGGATTCGATGGCCTCAATAAGCAGGTCTTTCGATATTTCCCTTTCCTTTTCCAGTGCATCCATCGCAAAAATAAACTCTTTGTTCATTGTGAACCCGATCCTCCTTTATTAGCTTGCCCAATTTGTGAAACAAATTGTTGGCGAACTTATGCGAGGAAATCACAAATCTCTGATTTGTTGATTTCTACCGCTAAAATACTATGGTTAGGTTTGTCTTAGATATTTTTTCACGTGGTAAGCTAATGCTCTGCCCTTTGTCATCTTCTATAAAGATACAGTCATCGGTGTGGGCTATCAGCTTCCCGGTAAGAGCTTTTTTACCATCTATGCTCTTGTAGAG
>CAYLVS010000090.1:0-7187 GCA_964387185.1 uncultured Oscillospiraceae bacterium
GCCTTTGGAGAACACCCCTTTATCGATGATATCTATCTTGTCGTGAAAAAAGTGGACATACAATTCTGTCATCAGGAATTTGTTGAGAGGAGGAAGCTCGCCAAAATCCGGGCAATTCTGTCCGGAGGTGACAATAGGCAGGCTTCCGTTTACAACGGACTTAAGGTGATGAACAGTCTCAATCGCCAGGATAACAGAGCACAACATGAACTATCGCCACCGGATCTGGTGCTGGTTCATGATGGGGCCAGACCCTTTGTTTCCGGTGATGCCATCAGCTGTCTCGTGGAGGCTGCGGCGGAGTCCGGAGCGGCAACCCTTGGCGTACCGGTCAAGGACACCGTTGCGAGGGTTGAAAATCTCCAAGTCAAGGAAAGTTTGGACAGAGAATCCCTTTATTCGATACAAACACCGCAGGGTTTTCATTTCTCCGAGCTTCTTCGCGCGCACAGAGAAGCTTGGATCGATAAGTATGTGGGTACCGACGACGCAGGGCTGGTTCAGCGACAGGGAACTTTGGTGTCTCTCGTTCCGGGGGACTATAACAACATCAAAATCACAACTCGAGAAGACCTGCAGTTTGCCCAAGTGATTTCGGAAGCAGAAACCGCTGAAATTGTTGATGCAACGATGGGAGCAACACAAGATCCTGCACCGGACCGGTTTCGCATCGGAACGGGCTATGACGTTCACGCTTTTGCTGAAAACCGGGAACTTATATTGGGAGGAGTCCACATTCCATGGGAATTCGGCCTTCAAGGTCACTCTGACGCGGACGTACTGACCCATGCTGTCATGGATGCGCTGTTAGGTGCCTGCGGCCTGGGAGATATCGGGACTCACTTCCCGGATGACCGCCCCGAATACAAAGACATTTCCAGTATGGTTCTGCTTGCAGAGGTATGGGCGGCGGTGAAAACAGCCGGGCATGAAATTGGAAACATAGATGGAGTAGTGATTGCCCAACGACCCAAGATTGCCCCCTACATAAAAGAAATGAAAGCCAATATCGCAAATGCACTAAAAATCGAAGAAACAAGAATAAATATAAAAGGCACGACAACGGAGGGACTGGGCTTTTGCGGCAGAGAAGAAGGAATTGCTGCTATGGCGTCTGCTGCAGTCTACAGAAGGACATCGGCGCCTTCGATACAGGAGGAATCACACATATGAGAATGACCAACATGTATTTGAAGACATTGAGAGAAGTACCCGCAGAAGCGGAAATACCCAGTCATATTTGGCTTCTAAGAGCCGGAATGATTCGCAAACTGGTATCCGGGGTCTACGGTTTTATGCCTTTAGGCAGGCGGGTGCTGCAGAAGATCGAAGCCATTGTCCGCCAGGAGATGGAGGCAAAGGGAGGGCAGGAAATACTCATGTCCGCTATTCAGCCTGCGGAACTCTGGCAGGAATCCGGCAGATGGTATGCCTACGGACCGGAAATGTGGCGTCTCAAGGATAGAAATGATCGGGACTTCTGTCTGGGACCCACCCATGAAGAAATCTTTACCGACATCGTTCGAAGTGAGGTGGATTCTTATCGTCAGCTCCCTTTAAATCTCTATCAAATACAGACCAAATACAGGGACGAAAAGAGACCTCGGTTCGGGCTTATGCGCAGCCGTGAGTTCATTATGAAGGATGCCTACTCCTTTGACAGGGATTGGGAAGGCTTAGACAGAAGCTATAATGAGATGTACGACGCTTATGAAAAAGTGTTTACCAGATGCGGGCTTACTTTTCGGGCAGTGGAAGCGGATACCGGTGCAATAGGTGGAAGCGATTCCCACGAATTCTGTGCGCTTTCCGAGTATGGCGAAAGCGAAATTGCATACTGCGAGCAGTGCAGCATGGCGGCCACCACAGAGAAAGCAGCATGTGTAGATGATGCGCCGGACAGTGCGGAAATGCTTCCCATGGAAACGGTCCATACACCCGGAACCAAAACCATCGCCGATGTAGCTTCCTTCCTGGGCCTTGACCATAAGCAAACCATCAAAGCATTGCTCTTCGAAGTTTACGATCAGGAATACCGCTATGTGGCAGTCTTTATTAGGGGAGACAGAGAACTGAACATGACGAAGCTGATCAATGCTCTGGGCATTCCTGAGCATGCTATCGAATTCGCCGATGAAGAGGCTATGGGCAGAGAGACGGGGGCCGTAGGAGGCTTTACCGGTCCTGTAGGCCTTCACAACTGCAAGATCGTTGTGGACAGCGAGCTAACGGTCGCAAAAAATCTCTGCGCCGGCGCCTGCAAAGTAGACCACCATATACTCAATGTGAACTACGGAAGGGATTATACCGGAGACATCGTTACAGATCTTAAACTCACGAAAGAAGGCTATCCATGCCCTCAGTGCAGTGGTCATATAAAGATTACAAGAGGCATCGAGGTGGGTCAGGTCTTTAAATTGGGAACGAAATATAGTGAGGCTATGCACGCATATTACAAGGATGAAAATATGCAGGAAAAAGTCATCGTTATGGGTTGCTACGGTATCGGTGTCAGCAGAACCCTGGCAGCAGTAGTGGAACAGCATCACGATAAGGACGGTATCAACTGGCCTCTTGCCGTCGCGCCCTATCATGCCATTATCACAGTAGTGAAGACGGCAGACCCCGAGCAGAAGCAGCTGGCAGAGAAGGTCTACAAAGAACTGCTGGCATACGGAGTGGAGGTGCTGCTGGATGATCGGGATGAACGGCCCGGCGTAAAGTTTAAAGATGCAGATCTCATCGGCATACCCATCCGCATTACCGTTGGGAAGAAAGCCGCGGACGGAGTGGTAGAGTATAAAATGCGCGGTGATGAGATGAGCACGGATAAGACAGCTGCTGACGCGGTAGCTGCCGTTTTGGAGCTTGTTAAACCTTACTTAAAATAACTGGGAAACAGATATGAAAGAACTTTGGCAGTTGTTTATCACATTTTTGAAAATAGGTACCCTGACTTTTGGCGGTGGCTATGCTATGATTCCGGCCATTCGGCGGGAAACGGTGGCGAAGCGGGGATGGACGGATGAAGAGGGAATTACGGACTGCATTGCTGTCAGCCAATCTCTTCCGGGGGCTTTTGCTGTCAACGTGGCAATTTTTATCGGAAAGCAGGTCAAGGGAATCCCCGGTGCTGCAGTAGCCTGTTTCAGCCTCGTTTTTCCCGCTTATTTAACGATTCTCCTCATTTTAATGTTCTTGGGAGCAATAGAGGATAACGTCTATATCACAGGTGCATTTGAAGGAATAAAGGCTGCTTCGGTAGCCCTTATCCTTGTAACATCCGTACAGTTGGCCAGAGGTATTCTTAAGACTGGGACGGCATGTGCAATCGCTACCCTGTCTTTTTTTGCCATTGTTTTGCTTTCTGCCAATG
Source organism: uncultured Oscillospiraceae bacterium (assembly GCA_964387185.1). Classification (GTDB taxonomy): domain Bacteria; phylum Bacillota; class Clostridia; order Peptostreptococcales; family Anaerovoracaceae; genus UBA1426. Next base: position 3,377 of record CAYLVS010000090.1, read on the forward strand.
CGATATATGCCATTATGCTGGGAGGGCTGATCGGGTACTTTCAATACCAATATAATAAACGCAAGGAGGTGGAGAATCGATGATGCTGATCCAGCTCCTTTCTCTGTTCTTTCGCATCGGTCTCTTCAGCTTCGGTGGCGGCTACGCCATGCTCCCCCTTATTTACCAGGGGGCCAATGATCTGACGGGCATGTCAGCGGAGGAATTCTCACGATTGGTTGCCCTTTCCCAGGTAACTCCGGGTCCCGTGGCCATCAATGCAGCAACCTATGTGGGCTATCAATACGCAGGAGTTCCGGGAGCGACAGTGGCTACCATCGGTGTAATATTGCCCTCGGTTTTGTTGGTCTTCATTGTCAGCCTTTTTCTGGTGAAGTTCAAGGAAAGTGAGGCCATGAAGGCGGTTCTATCCGGGATAAGGCCTGCAACGGTAGGCTTGCTGCTCTCAGCGGTGGTATTTCTTGCCCAGGGCTCTATATTAACGGGGATGCAACTCAATTTGCTACCCTTATTCTTTTTCCTTGTTGTCTTGTTTGTTTCCGGAAAGTTTAATGCGGATCCGATTCTGTTGACTGTAGTTGCGGGTGTGGCAGGGGCGTTGGTAATTCGATAGGAGGACGAACTATGTGGTACGGAGGAGTCAGAGTCATCATCACCGATGAACAGGATCGGTTGTTGCTGGTCTGTCAGCATCACGAGGACAGGGACATCTGGATGCTTCCCGGAGGCGCTATCGAAGAAGGGGAGAACGCTATGATGGCGGCGAAGCGAGAAGTCCTGGAGGAAACAGGGCTTCAGGTCCGCGTTGAGGATTTGATCTGGCATGTAGAGGAAGTTTCAGAGAAGCGCGGACAGCGGTTTGTTAATTATTTTATGGCTGTCATCTTAGATGGGGAATGCAAGCTGGGGTGGGATCCCGAGCTCGGTCCGGATGGCCAGGTTCTGAGAGAGATCCGCTTCATGAGCCCCTCTGAAGTGTCAACGATCCCTCATCTTTACCCCGCATATATAAAAGATGAGATTTGGGACATCCTAAAGCGATACAGGAAAGGAATTCCAAGAAAGCATTCTGTATATAGAAATAGAGAGCAGTTTATCGTATAATGAGCATATAGTATAAATAACAGTATGAAGGAGATCGTCATGAAGAAAATAGTAACGTTTGAAATGGAAAACGGAGATGTGATGAAGGCGGAGCTCTATCCGGATATAGCACCGGTTACGGTTGCAAACTTCATCGAACTGGCTGAAAAGGGCTTCTATGATGGATTGCTCTTTCACAGAGTCATCCCCGGATTCATGATTCAGGGCGGCTGCCCGGAAGGAACGGGCACCGGCGGACCGGGACATACGATTAAGGGTGAGTTTTCTGCAAACGGTTGTGCCAATCCCCTTCTTCATTCCAGAGGAGTGCTGTCCATGGCAAGAGCTATGAACCCCAATTCGGCCGGTTCACAGTTTTTTATCATGGTTGCGGATTCGCCCCATCTGGATGGACAATATGCAGGCTTTGGAAAAATAATTGAAGGGATTGAAGTTGCAGATAAAATCGTTTGTGTAAAGCGTGATATGAGGGATAAGCCACGGGATGCACAGGTGATGAAAAAAGTTTTTGTATCTGAAATTGAATAGTAACGAATGGACAGAAAGGTACTTTTAGGATTGACTTTGCTGTAACACTATTGTAATATTGACGTATACTTTTATAAGAAGCTTCATAGCTTAGTACTACCATAGATTATGGATTAGGTCACTTCAGAGTCACTAATGAGGAAGCTTTTGTAACCCCCTTAATAGCCGAAACGGCTGAATAGCAATGCTTTAATGAGGTAGCTTAACAAATGTATAATATGTTTACGGACAAGGTTGCGACGTCAGCAAAGGCGCTGATTAATAAAACTAAAGAGATAACAACAGATTTTAGGATAGATAAATTAAGTAAGCTCAGCAAAAAAACCATGATCGGCATAGGAGCATCTGCTCTGGCGGTGATTGTAGTTTGCGGGGCTTTTGCTTTATCGGTCGGGCAAGAGCCCGAAAACGCTTTAATGAGCGCGCCACCCCAGGAAGAAGAACCGATTGAAGTCGCTGAATTGTGTTACGCCATAAAAATTGACGGTGCTCAAGTTGCGTTGCTGGCCACAGAGGAAGAGGCTCAGGCTGTTCTGGACAACGTCGTGGCACATTACAGCACAGAAGGATCAGAAATTGTCAATATTTCATATAAAGAAAATGTGGAAATTGTTGAAGTAGAGGCTGTTGACCCGGAACTCATGTCCGTGGAAGACGCAGGTACTATGATTATTACCGGCACCAAGGAACCAAAGGTTTACACGGTTGCTGACGGAGATTGCCTGTGGGATATTGCAGTAAAGAACGGCATGAGCGTTGAGGAATTGACAGCCTCCAACCCGGAAGCAGATGTGGATCACTTGAAGATCGGGTCGACATTGAACTTGTATGAACTAAAACCCTTCGTTCATGTTTCCTTGACAGAGAGGGTCGCCACAACCGAGAGGATTGATTACCCCATCGCCTACGAAGAAACCAACACTCTTTACAAAGGTGAGATCAAAGTCAAGACTGCGGGCGTATATGGTCAGCGTGAGGTCACCAAAGAGATTGTGAAGGAAAATGGAACCGTCGCATCGACCACAGAAATCGCCTCTGCCGTAATCAGCCAACCATCCACTCAGGTGAATTTAAAAGGGACCAAGTCACTGGCTACTCTCGTGGGCAGTGGTTCATTCGTCAGTCCCATGGGCAACCTTGAAATCTCCTCGGCCTATGGGTCTCGAGGCGGTGGTAGACATACAGGAGTCGATTTGAGGAATCCGAAAGGAACTCCAATTTATGCAGTGGATGATGGTGTCGTAATTGCTGCAAAATATCAAGGATCCTATGGAAACATCGTTAAGCTTTCTCATGGCAACGGCATCGAAACATGGTATGCGCACTGTGACACGATGAACGTATCCGTGGGAGCTGTGGTAAAGAAGGGACAACAAATTGCTACCGTTGGCATTACAGGCAGAGCCACCGGCTATCACCTGCATCTTGAGGTGAGAAAAAATGGAGTGCCGCAAAACCCCATGAACTACCTGTAGGATTGGAAAACCTTTGATTTCATTATTAATATACGTTATACTTTTATGGCGGGCAGCAGGCTCGCCATATTTTACATACCGACCAAATGAAGAGGTGGATCATGAGCTTTTTTAGAGATATTAACCAAGACATAAAAGCAGTATTGGCCAGGGATCCTGCGGCCAGGACGAGTTTTGAGGTGCTGCTGTGCTATCCGGGCGTCTGGGCCTTGATATTACACAAGCCTGCTCATTGGCTGCATAACCATAAACTGAAACTCATTGCCCGGTTGATCTCTCAAACGGCAAGGTTTCTCACTGGTATTGAGATCCATCCCGGTGCCACGATAGGTCAGCGCTGTTTCATAGACCACGGTATGGCCGTGGTCATCGGAGAAACTACCGAAATAGGGGATGATGTTACCATCTATCAAGCCGTTACGCTGGGGGGCACGGGAAAAGAAACCGGCAAGAGGCATCCCACCATCGGCAACAATGTAGTGATAAGCAGCGGGGCCAAGGTTTTAGGACCCTTCAAAGTGGGTAATCATTCTAAAATCGGAGCCGGATCTGTTGTATTAAAGGAGATACCCGAAAACTGTACCGTCGTGGGTATTCCCGGAAAGATTGTAAAGCGGGGAAGCGTGCGAACGGAAGACTTGAATCAAGTCGATCTGCCCGATCCCATTGCAGTCGAGCTGGAATGCCTGCGGCGGAGGATTGTA
>CAYLVS010000091.1:0-7160 GCA_964387185.1 uncultured Oscillospiraceae bacterium
TTTTCGCCTGGCGTTCTTTTACCACCCCCCGGATTCCCACTACGAATTCATTTCGTAGTCCGTCTGCTCTTTCGAACAGTTCTTTCGGAACATCCTCATTAAATACAATCTGAACAATTCCCGTTTTGTCCCGTAAATCGCAGAAAATCAATCCTCCCAAGTTTCTTCTTTTTTGGATCCATCCGTTCAGCACCACTTCGTTTCCCATATGAGTAAGGTTCAATTCACCGCACATATTGGTTCTCTTAAATATATTTGACACCGCCATTTCCTCCTCAATCGATAAAAATACCGTCTTTTTTTCTCTGTATCATCTCTTCTATTCGTTCAATATAGATTTCGTAGTTTGAAACATTGGGTACTCTCTCGAGCCGGTTTTCATTCGGATACCAGACTTTGCTAATCCCCCCTGCCCCCAGTGCCAAAATAGTCTGGTTTTCTTCCATGATCCGTATATTGTAGATCCCTTCTTTACCGGGGAGGGAATAACCCACGTTTTCCAGGTTCCCCGCCATCTGTTTCTGCTTGTATAGATAGTATGGCATATATCCGTGTTCGTACATGATTTTTTGTCCCTGATCCAGCATATCCATAACTTGACCGCCGTGGTGGTAACTGTAATCCTCATCCATTTCCTTTAATCTGGAAGCTCTTTTCACTGCTAAGGTGTGGACGGTGATGTTTTCCGGCGACAATGCAATGATCCGGTTCAAACTGTCCAGGAAGTCCTCCGACTCCTCGCCCGGAAGGCCTGCGATCAAATCTGCATTGATCACCTTGAATCCTATGTCCTGTGCCGCCTTAAAAGCTGATATTACATCTTCCGGCCGGTGGCATCGCCCGATTGCCTCTAAGGTTTCCTGTTTCATGGACTGGGGATTTATGCTGATTCTGTCTACCCCGTTTTCTTTCAGTACAATCAGTTTCGATTCTGTAATAGTGTCGGGGCGCCCCGCTTCAACGGTGAATTCTCGAATACGGGTCAGATCGAAGTGTTTTCTCACAACCTTTAACAGTTGATCCAGATCCTCATCCGTTAACGTGGTTGGAGTACCCCCGCCCACGTAGACTGATTCCGGATACAGGCCATTCTTTACGGCAGCCTCTCCTGCGAAACGGATTTCACGTTCCAGCGCATCAAGGTATGGTTGTATTTCGTCATATCTCACCTGATTAGAAGGAAAAGAACAGTAGACGCATCGCGTCGGACAGAAGGGAATCCCGATATAGAGGCCTATTGCACCCTCTTCCCCTGTCAAGTATTGCAACTGCGTGTTGCGAATCGACAGCAGTAGTTCTGCTTTCTCCTTGCTCAGGTAGTATTGCTTTGTGAGAATATCCATAACCTCAGCAGGTGTATTCCCTGCCGCCAAAAGCTCTCCGGCCATTTTTACAGGGCGAACTCCTGTGTGAATCCCCCATTCCAAAGAACGACCTGTATACTCCTTTAAGCAATCATAGAGATAGCGTTTACCGTCGTCGTTAGCCGTAATGGCATCCGGTATCCGGATCAGGATCGCTCCCACGGCTCCTTTGGTATCTTCCCAAGGGTCCTCTTCCAATATGGTAAAGGATGATGGGGGTAAAAACATCCGAACCATTTCCGCAAGTCCATAGACCTGCTTTACTCGATTGAAATAAATTCTATACAAAAGGATTCTGCTCCTTTTCAATCCCGATGGTAGTAGGCCCCATATGGCCCGGATAAACCTTTGTCGTCGGTGGAAGCGTGTAAAGCTTCTCCTCGATGGATCGCTTTAAGGTCGCAAAGGAGGATCCCGGAAAATCCGTTCTCCCGATAGACCTAGCAAAGAGCGTATCTCCGCTAAACAGGCTGTCTCCTGCATATACTGACATACCTCCCGGTGTATGGCCCGGAGTAAAGAGAAACTTCATCTCTAGCTGCCCTGTCGTCAATGTGTCGCCGTCCTTTACATAGATATCTGCAGTGATAGATATGGCCCGTCCGCAGGTCATAGTGGAAAAGTTCATTTTCGCATCGCGGAGCAGCTCCCGCTCTTCTTCATGAGCGACGATCCGGGCTTTGGGCCAGGCATCCCTGTAGGCTTCCAAACCACAGATATGATCTCCGTGGCCATGAGTTAAAACGATATATTCAACCTCAACGTTGTTGTTTTTTACATACTCCAGCAGATTTTTGTCTTTCCCGCCGGGATCGACGAGAAAGCCTTTGTTTGTTTCTTCGTCTACTACAAGGTAAGTGTTAACGGATAATGGTCCTGTCATATAGTTATGAATCTGCATACAATCTCCTTTAAAAGTTTTTTCTGCTATCTAAAATCAGGGTTACCGGTCCGTCGTTTTCTATCTGAACCAACATTTCGGCACGAAAGACCCCTTCTTCTACCCGGATCCCCATACCCTGACAGATTTCAACGAAATAGCGATAGAGGCGATCCGCCTCTTCCGGCCTCGCGGCACGGATAAAGCTTGGGCGCCTGCCTTTTCTGCAATCCCCCAACAGCGTGAACTGAGATACCACAAGCATGTCTCCACCCACATCTGCCAGGGAGAGGTTCATCTTACCTTCTGCGTCCTCGAAAATGCGCAGACCGGCTATCTTTTCCGCCATGTAATTTGCATCCGTTTCCGTATCTTCTTCCTCTACGCCTAAGAGAATCATCAGTCCTTTATTGATTTCACCTGTGATCTTCTCGTCTACCAACACGCGAGAACGAACCACTCTTTGTACCACTGCCCGCATAGATAGTCTCCTTAAAGGTTCGCACGGTAGGCATCAACCACTCCGGGAACCGTTTTCAACCCGCGCAGCACCTTCTCGAGCTGGCTTGTGTCCGTAAGGGATAAGGTCATAGTGATGTTTGCAAAGCTATCTTTCCCGCTCTTAGCGTTGACGCCCGCAATGCGCACATCCATATCCTCACAAACCTTTGAAATATCCGAGAACAGCCCTTTTCTGTCCTCTGCCATCAGTTGGATATCCGCATCATAAGAAACGTTGTTCTTTTTCCGGTTCCATTCCGCATTGATAAAACGTTGCTTTTCGGGCTCCGGCAGGGACAGCATATTTATGCAGTCGGAACGATGTATGGAAACGCCTCTTCCCTTGGTGATGAATCCTATGATTTCGTCTCCGGGCACAGGATTGCAGCACTTTGCAAACCGGACGAGCAGATCGTCCATACCTTCTATGGTAACACCGTTTTGCGGCGGTTCTTTCACTTTCCGCTTCTCTAACTGGGCAACTTCTTTTTCTTCTTTCTTTAACTCCTGTTGTTTTTCTTCATGGTAGTAGTCCTGCAACCGGGCGACAACCTTGGACAGGAGGACTCCGCCATAGCTGACCGATATATAAAGCTCTTCGGAAGAAGCGATGTTCAAGGATTTGGCGGCTTTGTTAATCCATTGGTTTCGTATGATTTGCTGGGGATCGTAGCCTTTTCTCCGGACGTATTTCTCCAGCATCTCCTTGCCTTTTTCAATGTTCTCGCCCTTATTTTCTTTCTTCAAGTACGACCGGATCTTGTTTCTGGCAGCGTTGCTCTTGACGATTTTCAGCCAATCGATGCTGGGCCCTTTACTGTTGGAGGATGTTACAATGTCAACAATCTCTCCGTTTTTTAAGGTGTAGTCGATGGGTACCATCTTCCCATTCACCTTAGCACCGATACACTTTGCACCGATTGCCGTATGTATTTTGAAAGCAAAGTCCAGTGGTGTAGATCCTGCTGGCAGCTCGATTACATCCCCTTTGGGGGTAAAGACAAATACCTGATTGGAGAACAGATCGACTTTCAGCGTTTCCATAAACTCCTTGGAATCGTTAAGGTCCTTTTGCCATTCAAGAGTCTGCCTGAGCCAGGCCAGTTTGACCTCCTCTTTGTCTTCTTTCACTCCCTCTTTGTATTTCCAATGAGCGGCAATACCATATTCCGCAATCTTGTGCATCTCAACGGTGCGAATTTGAATTTCGAAAGGGTCTCCGTCATCCCCGATGACTGTTGTATGCAGGGATTGGTAACGGTTGGGCTTAGGCATGGCAATATAGTCTTTGAACCGCCCGGGGATGGGCTTCCATCTCGTGTGCACCAGTCCCAGCACGGCATAGCAATCTCTTACACTGTCGACGATAATTCGTACGGCGGTCAGATCGAAGATCTCATCCAGCTGCTTGTCCTGAAACTTCATCTTCCGATAAATACTGTAGAAGTGCTTGTTGCGGCCTTTGATTTCGTACTTGATATCGAGGCCGTCCAGCCCCTCTTTTATATTATCGATGACCTCGGCTATATTCTCTTCACGCAGTTCCTTTTTCAGGTTGACCTGCTTGACCAGATTGTAGTAGGTTTCCGGTTCCAGCTCTTTTAATGCAATGTCTTCCAATTCGAACTTCATTGCATAGATACCGAGCCGGCTGGCAAGTGGCGCGTATATTTCCAGGGTTTCCTTGCACTTCTCGATGATTTGGTTCTGATCCATGTAGTTGATGGTGCGAAGGTTGTGAAGACGGTCGGATAGCTTGATAATCAACACCCTGATATCCTTAGACATGGCCAGAAACATTTTTCGAAGGTTTTCCGCCTGGCGCTCTTCTTTGCTCTCAAATACCAGGGAGCCCAGTTTGGTCACACCGTCTACCAGTAGTGCAACTTCTTCTCCGAATTCCTTTTGTAGGTCTTCCAGCTTATAAGGCGTGTCTTCCACTGCATCATGAAGGAGACCGGCTACCAGAGTGCTCTCGTCCATACCCAGGTCGGCCAAAATGACAGCTACAGCCATGGGATGAGTCACATAGTCCTCTCCCGATTTCCGTTTTTGTCCCATATGAATCTGCTCAGCCTTCAAATAAGCCCTTTTTAACAGTTCACTGTCATAATTCGGGTTTATTTCCAGCAGTGTGAGCAGAAACTCTTCCATGCGCAATTTGTCTTCCATAAGCTTTCCCGATTATTTTCCTTTGTATTTCGGTCTGTTTACTAATTGGTGTATTTCGTAGTACACCGGGTTGGATATGGTGATTGAGGAAACTGCACCTGCAACAATACCAACCATCAACGGCGTTACAAACTCCCGGATTGTTTCGCCCCCCAGGATGAGCAGGGGTATGATGGCGGTAATCGTGGTGATGGATGTCATTAAGGACCGTACCAGGGTTTGATTGATGCTCTTGTCGATCAACTCCTCCATCCTAGTTTTCTTCATAATTCTCAAGTTTTCACGGATTCGGTCAAAGATTACGATTGTATCGTTGATGGAATACCCGATTATAGTCAAGATGGCTGCGATGAAGGGATTATTGATAGGAATGTAGAATAATCCATAAAATGCAATCATCATCAGTACGTCATGAATCAAAGACGCTATCGCTGCAACGCCAAACTTCCATTCAAAGCGAACGACGATATAGATTAGCATGCCTATCGTTGCGATGAGCAATGCTCTAAAAGCATTCACTTTAAGCAAATCCCCTACAGAAGCGCTGAACTGCTCCACCTCCAGCAAATTGTCCGCATCAATCTCAAAAGCCTCGTACATGTCGTTGAGCAGCACAACCCTCTCCTCGTTTTCAAGAGATTGGGTTGTCTTGATGATGATTTGTGTATTGCCCTCTCCTGCATGTACGATTGTGCCGTCAATTCCGTTTTCGTCCAGTATTCTTTCAACATCTGCAACTTCTACAGTCTCTTCCATATCGAACTGCAGCATGGTACCGCCTGTAAAATCGATGCCCCAATTAAAGCCTCTGACGAGGCCCGTGCCAATACCAATCAGGATCAAAGCAACGGCAACTAGGTAGAATATCTTACGGTATTTTATAAATTGAAATTCTCTCTTAAGCACAAATCTCGGCTTGTCGAGGCCAAAAAGCTTGGGTTTTGCTAAGGCTCTGGTTTCCACTAGCGTTTTCATTAAAAACTGTGTTATGACCACTGCTGTAAGCACGCTGATTACGATACCGATCATCAATGTCAATGCAAACCCTTTCACCGGGCCGCTTCCAAATTGATAGAGTATGACTCCGGCGAGCATTGTAGTCAGCTGTGAGTCGATGATAGTGTTTAAAGCTCGATGGAACCCGGAATCCACCGCAACGCGCAGGGATTTACCACCAACCAGATACTCTTCCTTAATTCTCGAAAATATGATGACGTTAGAATCAACTGCCATGCCCACAGAGAGAATCAATCCGGCTATACCCGGCAAGTTCAACACTGCAGAGAGAATGGCCATGACCCAGAACACGAGAAGGATATAGAGAAGCAGCGCCACATTGGCAACAAGCCCCATGATCCGATAGAGAACCAGCATTAGAACCAGGATAAACCCAATTCCTATCACTCCGGCAACCACACTCATGTTTAAGGAATCGATTCCCAGGTTCGGTCCGATCAAAGAGGTCTGTACTTCTTTTAGCCCCACAGGAAGCGCACCACCGCGAATCAGCAATGCCAGCTCAGTTACTTCTTCGGCTGTAAACTGCCCGGTGATTTGGGCTCTTCCGCCGCTGATTACGGTACTGACTCCCGGAGAAGAGATTACCTTGTCGTCGAGAACGATGTAAATGGCTTTATCCACCGCACCGGTCTGGGTATTGATTACTTCACCGTAATAAGCTTTCCTCGTACCCTCTTCGAAGGCAATTGCACCTTGAGAGTCAAATTCCAGGTCAACTGCATGAAAGCCCTTCTCGTCTCTACCGATTCCCGCATCTTTCACCCGGCTTCCATCTACTACTACTGAGCCATCTCCTAAAATGAACTGTAGCTGAGCGGTTTTTCCAATGGTTTCAATGGCTTCATCCGCATTTTCCGCCCCGGGAAGTTCAACCCGGATCTTTCTATCACCTTCAACAGTGACAGTGGGTTCGGATAAGCCCATTTGGTTAACGCGATCTTCTATCATGACCTGAGTCTGCTCCATTAGCTTCGCTAATTCGGAACCGGTAGCATCCGTCTGGGCTTCCATGACCACATAGACGCCCCCCTTGAAATCCAGTCCCAGCTTAATCGCTTGTTTAAAAGAAGGACCGAGGTCTGTAAGCGCAAAGACCCAGCCTAGGAGAATAAGTAAAACCAGTAAAACAGCCAATGCTTTTTTCATTATAAATCCCTTCAATCTTAAAAAATACTAATAGTAATTTTACTACTTTTTGAGCTTGTCCACAAGGGATTTACGCT
>CAYLVS010000092.1:0-316 GCA_964387185.1 uncultured Oscillospiraceae bacterium
TCCGGTGAACAACCGGTTTTCGTAAGCCTTGCACCCTCTTTTATATCCAACTATGAAAATGTGCCGCTTGCTACCATGGATCGGACATTGTCAGAGCTTGGCTTTGCCGGCGTCGAGGAAACGGCCGTCGGTGCAACGATGGTTGCAAAGCAATATGAAAATATTGTTGAAGCAGGAAAATCCGACGTGGTTATTTCCACCTGCTGTCATACGGTGAATTCGCTCATCCAAAAATACTACCCCGAGATCATACCCAATCTGGCGCACGTCGTATCTCCCATGCAGGCCCACTGTCGGGATCTAAAGCGTCGGCATG